>JALXAI010000037.1 GCA_026992215.1 Desulfobacterales bacterium
GATTTTCGGTTTTTGAAAAAGGGGGTAGTAAATGGCAAAGGGAAAAGGTTTTAACATGATGCAGCAGGTCAAGATGATCCAGGACCGCTTGTCCAGCCTGCAGGAAGAACTGGCGGAAAAGACGGTGGAAGCCTCCGTGGGCGGAGGCATGGTGGTTGCCGTTGCCAACGGAAGGCAGGAAATTCTTTCGATCACCATCGACAGGGAGGTTGTGGACCCTGATGACATCGAAATGCTCCAGGACCTGATCGTGGCCGCCGTGAACGAGGCAATAAAGAAATCACAGGAAATGGTCGCCCAGGAAATGAGCAAGATTACCGGGGGGTTGAACATACCCGGTTTGAAGATCCCTGGGCTGATGTAAGTCGGTGGAGCTGCCGAGACAATGAATCCGTACCCGCCATCTTTGAAAAATCTGATCGAGCAACTTTCCAGGTTGCCGGGTATAGGTGAAAAGACTGCCACCAGGCTTGCCCTTCATATCATCAGGTCTCCTTACGAGGATGTTGAAAAACTGGCAAAGAGCCTTATCGAGGTTAAAAAGACGGTACGATTCTGTTCCCGGTGCTTTAATCTCGCGGACTCTGACCCCTGCGAAATATGCAGCGATCCGGGAAGAGATGCAAAAATCCTGTGCGTGGTTGAGTCACCGGGAGACCTGATGGCCATTGAAAGTTCGGGGGCATATAAAGGCAGATACCACGTGTTGCAGGGAGTTCTTTCACCCCTGGATGGCATCGGGCCGGAAAACCTCAAAATAAAAGAACTCCTGCAAAGAATTAAAAGGGAACAGGTAAAGGAGATTGTTCTGGCTCTTAATCCGAGCGCGGAGGGAGAAACCACGGCCATGTACCTTGCCAGGTTGCTCAGGCCAAAGGGAGTTAAGGTTACTCAGATAGCGTACGGGATTCCTATGGGTGGAGACCTGAAATACGCCGACAAGGTTACCCTGACAAGGGCCCTTCGCGGGAGGCTGGAAACTTGTATGGAGGACAGTGAAAATAATATCGGGAGAAAGTAAAGAGGCATGGATTTCGGAAGTTCTCAGTTAAATTCAACTACCCTGGATCCGTTCGTAAAAAAGGTTTACCTGGAATTACCCGCGCCCAGCCTTAATGACAACACGGCGGACGTCGACAGAATGATCAAAAAAATCCGCAAAAACGAACGCTTCAGCTCCGCGGAACTCTCGTGCTATGATTTTGATTCCATATCCGCAACCTTGAGAAACAGCGATTTCAAGGTAACGCCGCTACTGGTGGAAGATAAGCATGGTTGCAGGGTGATAGGAGTTGAACCGGGGGATAGCAGCAGGCGTAATTTCGGAGTCGGTGTCGATATCGGATCAACGCGGCTAGCGTTTTACCTGCTTGATCTGTCCTCCGGGAAGCTGCTCCAGAAAAAGTCCGTGGATAACCCTCAAATTCCCCATGGAGAAGACATCCTTACCAGGATAATATATGCGCGGGACCCGGAAAACAAGGAAAGACTGCGAAGAGAACTGGTTGATTGCTGCAATGATACAATTGCCTCGTTGGCTAAGGACCACGGAATAGGTTTGCATGAAATCTACTGCTGGTCTTTTGCCGGAAACACGACCATGACTCACTTTTTCCTGGGTTTGAACCCGCAAAACATATGCAAAGAACCCTATATCCCAGTGATCAATCGCATACCGGTAATGCCCGTGACCGGAATTGGCCTTTGTACAAATCCCGGAGGCGTCGCGTACATCTTCCCCAACGTTGGTAGCTACTTCGGCGGTGATATACTTGCCGGGATTCTTGTTACCGGGATGTACAGAAGCGAAGAGGTAAGCATCCTTGTGGATGTCGGCACAAATGCAGAGGTGGTGATCGGGAATAAGGATTGGTTGATTGGATGTGCCGGAGCTGCCGGGCCGGCACTGGAAGGTGGAGTGGTCCAGGTCGGTATGATGGCAAAGCCCGGTGCAATAGACAAAGTGAGGATAGACAGGCAGACCCTGGAACCCGAGTATAGCGTAATCGGGGATGAACGGCCGAAAGGGATTTGCGGATCCGGCTTGATTGATCTTGTTGCGGAAATGTTCGAGGCGGGTATCCTTGATATCCAGGGTAAAATAAACACGAAGTTGAATCATCCTAGAATAAAAACGGTAGACGATGTTCCGTGCTATGTCGTAGTTTTTGGCAGAGATTCTGCTACGGGCGAAGATATAGCCGTCACCGAAGTTGATATAAAAATTCTTCTCAAGTCCAAGGCCGCAATGTTCACTATCCTGACCATTGTTGCCCGCAAGGTGGGGCTCGAGTTGAAGGACATCAGCAAGTTCTACGTCGCGGGAACGTTCGGAAACCACATTGATCCCGAAAAGGCGATAACCATAGGGATGCTACCCGACCTTCCCAGGGAAAGATACATCCCGGTGGGCAATACTTCGGGAATAGGCGCGGCTCAAGTCCTGAAATGCGGACACCTGATAAGGGAAGTGGAAGATATCTGCAACAAGATTACCTACATTGAGCTTAACGTTAACGCCGAGCTTATGGCAGAATTCAGAGGTGCCCTGTTTATTCCCCATACCCACAGGGAACTCTTCCCGTCGGTTACCGCGTGGCTGTAGGCAATATCGCGATTGCCTCATCATCCACCCGGGCATGAAAGCGAGAGAGCAGGCCGGGCTCGAAAGCCTCGATCACCTCTTTTTCAGGGTCTTTACAAGGTGATCAATTCGGCTGTTTAGCTCGTCCAGTTGATTTTCCACCGTTTTCTCAAGGTTTCGTAAAGTTCGGAGATAAGTCTTAAGCAATACAAGGGAATCAGAGCCTTTGAACGGGATTTTCTGTACGATTTCCGCTACCAGAAAATTGTCCAGCATAAGCAGAAATGATTCGTCAAGATGCCTGGAAAACGAACACAGCGTTTGCAGGATGATACCTCCGACAATGGCATACCCGCCTATCATGAGGTTTTCGGCAAGGTGCGAGGAAAGTACTTTTATATCCGAGCCTCCGGCAATTACCGAATATGCCAGTACGGCAAGCCCTCCAAGGGAGCCGATGACTCCCAGCAAAACGGCAAGCCTGACCAAAAACCTGATAAACCGGTACCCGTAATCAGTTTGAATGTGATCAGGAGAGGCCAGCGTGTCATTTATAAGAAGAATATTTTCGGAACTCAGGTCAGAGACCGCTTCAAACACTGCTGATATTCTCCTGCGACCGAAGCTCGTAAACCTTATCAAGGAATACTTACCATTTGCCGATAGCTGGTTTTTGAGGTTATACAGGAACCTCGCGACTTCCTCTTCGTCAATACTCGCCTTCAGATCCCGCATTCTGCTCCCGAACTGAAGGGTACCATCGAGCTCTTTTTTTATTCCCGAAAGAGATATCCTCTGGTAAACAAAATTTAACACCCGGAAAAGGGCGTAAGAAAGGCTGGTCAGAAATAAAAAGTGAATGTAAACGGGGAGGAATTCCCCCTGGGCAACCAGGGTCGCAAGATGATTAACCCGGGGAAAGGACTCGGGGACAAATATCTTTAAATCCGGTAATATTCCGAGGGTCGAAAAGATTATCGTAGCAAGTGCTCCGGATATGACCGCGCACAGCAGGAAAAAAAGGTGTATTACTTTACCCTGTCGCTCGTAGGCTATAACCGTGCGATAACTCATGGCTGGAACACGTGGCAGTTTTAGGATTCATAAGTGACCGGAAGACACCGATATTCAGGCCTCCCGGTCAGGCTAGATGGTCTATCTTCCGGTACCGGTTTTAGGGATGCGCCCCGTTCTGATGCATTCGGATCGGAGCCTGCGTCCCACGATTTTTTCGACCCACTTGCCGATCTCAAGAACCTTGTCCACGTCAACTCCGGTGTCTATTCCCATCTCGTCCATCATTACCACCATATCCTCGGTACTTACCAGCCCCACGATGTTGGGATCAGCGTAATAGTACTTGCCGGTGCCAGGAACGGGACAGTCGTCAACAAAGTTTGCCGGCTGACCTCCTATTCCTCCCATGGTGGATTCGAAGTGAGTGATCCCGGCCTGCAAGGCTGCCAGTACATTGGCCAGCCCCCAGCCCCGCGTGACATGGAAATGTGCCACGTGAAGCTTCGGATCAGGATACTTATCCAGCACCATGGAAAAGTACTCGTAGACCTTGTCAGGAGGTGCTGAACCATCGTGATCGGCATGCTCAATGTCATCCGCCCCGATGTCGAGCCACCTGCCGGTGAATTCCACGGCCTTGCTCAGTTCCGTGGGTCCCTCTATGGGGCAGCCCCAGATGGTACTGACCGTTCCACAAACCTTTATTCCGTTTTCGTGAGCCATCTTTATGTACTTCTCTGCCATTTTCCAGTACTCGGCAAGAGATATCCCCGAGTTCCTGCGATGATGGGATTCACTGGTGGATACCATGAATAAAATCCTATCCGGGCCATAGCCTTTTTGCCTCGCATCAAAGGCCCGTTCCGCCGCTCGTTCCCTGATTGTGACGGCCGTGAGTTCCACCTCGTCAAGCTTGTCTTTTACCAGCTTGCTCTTGTAAAGAGCCTGAAAAAGCTCGTCGGCATCGGCAAACTGAGGCATGATCTTGGGACTTCCGAAGTTTGTCACCTCCAGGCGTTTGAAACCCGCCAGGATCAATTGCTCCAGGCACCAGAGCTTGGCGCGGGTTGATACAAATTTTTCTTCGTGCTGGAAACCATCTCGAACAGTAATATCTCCCAGAACAACCTTCTTGGGGTATTCCATGATTGCCATAACTTTCCTCCTTTGATCTAATTCTTAGTCACTCCTACATCCATATAACCCATAACTCCGATCAAGTCCAGGTACAGCTTCACCACGAATGCAAAAAATGGCCGGTCAACACCCGCGGACACACTAGGGATCGATGCCCTAGAATCTCATGTTTCCAAAGTTAGGATCACCTATTGGCTGAAGCAGGCTTACTTCCAGCGCCATGGCCAGCCAGTCGCGTATCTGGCTGAACTTAAGAACCCTGTCTGAAAGAAGTCTTGCCCCGCAGAAAAACGGATGCGCCTCACCATCATACTTTTCTATCATTTTTCGCTTGAACTCGCTTATTTCTTCCTCCGTCATGGGCTTTCCCCTGATCTCGCGCTTTCTCTGTTCGATAGTGAGAAGTACTTCCGCTGCCGAGCGTCCGCTCATAACAGATGTTCTGGCACGCATGGTGGAAAACAAGAAATGAGGATGGTAGGCTCTTCCGCACATCCCATAGTTGGCGGCGCCGTTGTCTGGGCCGATTACCAGCTGTATTTTCGGAACCTGGGCACAGGATACGGCGCGCACCATGTCTGCGCCGTATTTACCGATTCCCATGTGTTCCGATTCGGAACCCACCATGTAGCCGGGCGAATTCTGGATAAACAAGATGGGACATCTGTCATAGCAGCATCTTACGATATACTCGGTAGCCTTCCTGGCTGCTTCAACGAAGATAATCCCGAGGCCGTTGGATGCTATAACCCCGACCTCAATACCTTTTATCCTGATTTTTCCGGCGATTATGTTATCACCCCTGCCGGGAGCATAGTTCTTCTTGTATTCCATGAAGTAGCTGTCATCCGCTATTGCCTCCAGAAATGCCCTGGTATTTACTCCCTGGTGAATGATGGCCGGAAGGATCTCGTAGATGGTCTCTGTGGGAACCCGCGGAGGGACTTCGGCAAACCTGAAGGTTTGCAATTCTTGGGGCTGCTCGAATGCCAGTATGTTCCTCACCGTGGCGATTGCCTCTTCCTGGCTTCTGCAGAAATGATCCGCGCCGCCGGAGATCTGGGTATGCACCCGGGCTCCTCCCAGGTTTTCAGCCGAAATGACCTCTCCCGTCGCTGCCTTTACCAGGGGCGGCCCGCCGAGAAAGGAATAGGCAAGCTTATCAATCATAACCGCCTCGCAGGCCATGAAAACGATGTACGCGCCTCCCGCGGTATTTCCTCCCGTGCTGAGGGTAATTTGTTTAAGACCCATGGCAGACATTCTTGCCATGTTATAAAACATCGCTCCGAAGTGGTTTTCGTCCGGGAAAACATCCGCCTGCATCGGCAGGAAAGCGCCACCGGAATCGGCGATGTAAACGCAATTCAATCCGCACCGCTCGGCGATTCGCTGTGCCCTCAGGTGCTTTTTCAACGTAATCGGAAAGTACGTCCCGGCCTTAACCCTGCTGTCGTTTGCGATGATCATGGTCCAGTTACCGTGTATTTTTCCGAGACCGGTGACAACGCCTCCGCAGGGCACATCTTCCACGCCGGGGTACCCCATCCCGAACCCTGCGATAACGCTCAGTTCGTAAAACTGGGTTCCTGGATCAATCAACATCTGTATAAGGTCTCGAACGTGCCTTTTGCCCTGTTTGGCAAGCTTTTCAAGAGCTTTCTGTCCTCCAGGCCATACCGCCTGGCTGATCCTCTCGTCCAGCAATCGCTCCTCATTTTCCCAGAATAGCCTGTTTTCGCTTCTCGTGTCAGTCATGTGGCTTTCCTCGATTCGATTTTTGAAAAACTTGTTTTGTTAGATCCGTCAGCGCTACTACCTGCCCTTGTATACAGGTTTTCTCTTTTCTTTGAATGCCCGGAGTCCTTCCAGCCTGTCTTCGGTGGGAATAGTTATCCAGTACGCGTTGGATTCTATGGCAAGTCCGGTGCTTATGTCTGTTTCTATGCCGTGATTTATGGCGTACTTGGCCTGTTGAATGGCGATCGGGCCGGTTTCGCAGATCATTTCCGCCATTTTCCTGGCTTCGTTCATGAGTTCTTCCGGCTCGCAAACTTTGTTTACAAGTCCGATTTCGAGTGCCTCCCGCGCATCAACCCTTCTTCCGGTAAAGATCAGTTCCTTGGCCTTTCCTCTTCCGATAAGCCTGGGCAGGCGCTGGGTTCCACCGGCGCCCGGTATGATGGCCAGTCTTGTCTCGGTAAGGCCCATGGTAGCCTTGGTTGACGCTATCCTTATATCGCACGCAAGGGCAAGCTCTGTTCCGCCGCCCAGGGCCACTCCGTTGACCGCGGCAATAACAGGCTTGTTCAAATTTTCTATGAAAGTAAAAAGGTTACGGATAGTAAAGATAAATTTCTTGACATCCGTTTCGCTCATGGTCGCTCTTTCCTTGAGATCAGCCCCCGCGCAAAAAGCCCTGTCTCCTGCGCCCGTTATGATAACCACTCTTGTTTCGCTGTCGAAATGAATCTGCTCCACGTGATCTTTCAGGGCCAGTAACAGCGGAAAACTGATGGAATTCATAACTTCCGGGCGGTTTAACGTAAGAGTTACAATCTGCCCGTCCTGTTCCTTGAGAATCAGCTCATCTGCCATGGTAACCTCCTTTTCCATACCAATGCCATGATTCGTTACCCCGGATGCTCAACAATCACTATCGCTACGGCTTAACGCCCGCAAACACTCTTCCTGCCTCGAAAATAACGGGCAACCTTGCTATCGTACAGAGGTCGTTTTAACAACTCGGATAACTTACCGTTTATTTCCACTACTTTGCCGATATCGATTCCGGTTTTTACGTTCAACGAACTTAAAAACCACACCAGGTCCTCCAGAGCAATGTTCCCCGCCGCTCCTTCCGCGAAAGGGCAGCCTCCGAGTCCCCCTATCGCGGCATCAAAACTGGAGAATCCTTCCAGCAGTGATACCAGCACGTTTGCAATAGCACAACCAGTGGTATCATGAAAGTGAAGAGTTACCTCTTCTCTGTCAAAATACCTTTTTGCAAGCTGCAGCCTTTCCCTTACCAGCTTCGGATTTGCCATTCCGGAAGTGTCGCAAAGTATTACCGTCTTTTGCCCCTTATCCACAAGGAATTCCAGAACATGTCGAAGCTTTACGGGATATTGTTCAAAGGCCATGGATACGGCTACGTCGGTATTGACCCCGTCTTTCGTTGCCCTTGAGAGTACCTGCCCCAGGATGTCAAGAGTTTCATCAATACTTTTTCCCAGGTTGTTCCTGTTGTGTTCTTCAGTGGCCGAGACAAACAACACGATGTTTTTGCAACCGGCTTTACGGGCCCTGTCGTAGCCCCTTAAATTCGGAACGAGAGCCCTGAAATTGCATTCCGAACCGGCGGGCAAGGCCATGAAAAGTTCAGCGGCATCGGCCAGCTGCGGGACAAGATCCGGGCGCACGAAAGATGTGACCTCAAGCGATTTTACCCCCGCCTTTATCATATCACCAACCAGGGCAACCTTATCCCGGGTTTCCAGGACATTTCTTTCTTGCTGCAATCCGTCTCTTAAGGTTACGTCGGTGATGAGGACCTCCCCGGGAAGTCCCTCGAAATCAATTTTCATAAGGCATAAGCCCCGACCGCAGGGTTATCCGGAGTTACCGCTGTGCCTTTCTTTCGAAGGCCTCGCGAGTAAGTTCTCGGGCAATTATGAGTCTCCTTATTTCGCTCGTTCCCGCTCCAATCTCGTATAACTTTGCATCCCGCCACAGCTTCTGGACTGGGAACTCGAGACAGTAGCCGTAACCGCCGTGAATCTGGACAGCCTGGTTGCATACCCACGTGGCCGTCTCGGCCGCAAAAAGAATGGCCGCCGCAGCCTGCTTGGTAAGCTCCGTTCCCTTTCCGCCCCGCGGAGATCTCTGCGCAAGTTCCGCAGCCCTGTAAACCAGCAACCTCGCGGCGGCAGTTCGCGCATACATGTCAGCCAGTTTTTGCTGGATCATCTGGAACTTGGCTATCGGCTGTCCGAATTGTTCCCTGTCCACCGAGTACTGGATGGAATACTCCAGGGCCTGTTGAGCCATTCCCAGAGATCCTCCTGCAAGAACAATTCTTTCAATGTCGAGG
>JALXAI010000038.1 GCA_026992215.1 Desulfobacterales bacterium
TAGATACTCCTCCAACGGGGTTGATGCTGAAAATATTCTCTATCCCCAGGGCTACTCTTCTGTGGGTGGGGAAACTAAAAGAGCTGCGGCTGAAAATTCTGGAGAGACGTTCACAGGTTGTTCACATCAAGGGGAAGGATGAATTTGACGGGGATATGCCCTGCGAAGTGAAGGAAGACTTTGTATTCAAGGAGTTGCAAGCCCAGGAAGAATTGTCTAAAAAATTGATTAACGTGCTTGGCAACTCTGAGATCTGTAAAAAGATCCTGGTGCTTAATTACGATGAGCTATCCGTTAAGGAAGGTATGAAGATCATAAACGATCTTAAGTCGCTTGATATTTCCGTTGATCTTTCGGTTTTTAATAAAAAGGGAGTGACGAACATAGCATGCGACGAAGGCAAACTCGGCGAGATGCTCAAAGAAATGGGAAATTTTAAAAGAATTGAGATCCCCTTTTACCGGGATCACGTGACTCCGCGCGAAAAGATGCTTGAGATAGCAGAGAAGTTTTCGGACGAAGTCTTATGATACCTTCAAAAGAAGAGATTGTCGAAATACTTAAATCGGTGAAAGATCCCGAGACCGAACAAAGCGTGTTTGATCTGGGTATAGTAAAAAATATAGATTATCAGGAAACCACCGGGAAGCTTATAGTTAACGTTGATTTCAGGCGCAGGAATCCTTCGTGCATCGGGTGTATACCCATTGCTTGGATGCTGCAAAAGAAAATAACCGAGGAACTATCCAGGAGGTTTCTGGAGTTTCCGGGAGTGAGATCAGTTGAGTATATCGATAACTAGTGCCGAATTTGCCCTTTTCCTGGGACTTTCCATTGTCATAGCCGCTCTCTACTACGTGGGATACAAAAGAAATATAAGGGCCATCGAGGCCGTGTCAAAATCCTTGGAAAACAGCCTGAAACCACGGGACAAGGAGTATACCTGGCTCGGCGGTGCGCTGGGTTTTACCGGCAATTACTCTATCGATGGCTTTCAAAAGGTAATGGCTTCCGTTTTTATGCTTCCGAGGCAAAGTGTTTTGTATTTCCCTTTTTCTTACATAACCACCGGCTATGACAGGCTGGAAGTACTGTTTTTTCTGAAAGAAAAAGTATGGAACGAGGTTCACGTGATAAGAAAGGTGAAACCGTCTTACAGGATGCCGAAAATATTCAACGCAGACGTTCTGAAAGCGGAGAAAGTCGTGATCGGCGGATGCCCGTTCATACTTATGTTCAGGAATAAAACCGGTGACGTGGACATGATCCTGTCCCTGGCCAGGGACCTGGAGCCACTGGGCATTATGCATATTGCCCTGACTCCCGAAAAGCGGGTTCTGTACGTTAAGTTGAAGATTCGGCCAAAGTCGATGGAAGCCGTGGAGCGGGCAATGAAACATTGCGTATCTCATGCTTTTGAAATGACATCTGCCGGCAGCCGGTAAGTGGCGCTGTTTTGAGAATTTCGTTTCGCAAAAACAGCCCCGGCGGACCCCCGCAAGACACGAACCCTTTCTGTGGAAACATGACCTATTCTACCACTTCCATCCTGACTGTTTCCTGATTCGCTACTTCCTTGAACCGGGTGGCATCGCCTATTATCTTCCCCACTATGTTAACGGCGCTCGCCGGCCTTATTATTCCGGGTTCACTCATGGGAGTTTGTCCGAAAAAAATGCAAAAGGCTCTCCCCGTGGGCCAGTAACCAAGATCTCCTACCTCAACCACGTCCCTGGCCGTATCGTCAAGGTCCGCTTTTACCGGTACTTCGAAGTATATTTCATCTCCCCACGTGTTAAAGCACGCTTCGAAGGGGAGCACATCAATGATTTTCCTCGATGTAGGAGTATCGAACATGTCTGCTTCCATGGAAACGTTTCCCACGGTTATCCTGATACGCATCATTTTCCTCCCTTCTCCTTCAAAGATTAATTTTCTTCAGCAACCACGCCATGTTTTTGCCAAGATCATTGAAAGTCTTTTTTGCTTCTTCGTCTTTCTGTATATCCCCGGGATTCAGGGCGAGACCCATGTTCCAGTAAGATGACCCGGGAACAATCATCTGGCTGATGAGAAAAAAGTAGTTGATGGAAGAAAAAACATGACTTGCACCGCAGCGCCTGGCAACCACTACCGCGGCTCCGACTTTTCTCTTGAGCAGCGACCCGCTTAATCTCGCCACGAGCCCGGCCCTGTCTATCAGCGCTTTTACCTCGGGGGAAACATTGCTGAAATAGGTCGGAGAGCCAATCAGTATTCCGTCTGCATCTTTCATGACATCGAGGTATTCGTTTAGCTTATCATCCCTGTGCCCGTGGCAGTATCCGTCTTTTTTCTTGGCGCATTTATAGCAGGCAACACATCCATGAATCCGTGTTCCTCCGAGCTGGATTATCGACGTGTCTATTCCTTCTTTTTCAAGTACCGCGCAGACCATCTCAAGAGCCTGCCTGGTGTTACCCTTTTTCCTCGGGCTTCCACAGAATGCAACTACCTTCATCTGCTCTTCTCCTTTTTCTTTCGCGTGATATCCAGAAGAAAAACCGGGCCACAAATTTCTATACCCTTGAATTGTTCCTGATACCTTGTATCTAGACCGGAACACCCGGTTTCGTTTTCATGGCAAATCCC
>JALXAI010000039.1 GCA_026992215.1 Desulfobacterales bacterium
TTTCTTCCAAAAAACACGTATACGAGAGAAAGCAGACAAAAAGAGGCAATGACCAGAAACACCATGTATATCTCTCTTCTATAAGACCTGAAAAGATTGGCCGAATCATGATGGAGAAGGTAAGCTATGCTAAGTGTACCGATACATACTATGGCGGATAATCCCAGAGCCCTGTCAATAACCACAATACCGGAACTTTTTCCCCTCTCATCATCTTCGTTCCTGGCAAAGTAAACCGCCTTGATAAAATCCCCACCAAAGGCCCCGGGAATGACCATATTAAAAAAATTGCCTATCATGATAATGCGAAACACGTAACAAAAGCTAAGGGGCAACCCGATGGTTTGCATTAGCATCTTCAGGCGCACGGCGCAAATTGCCTGAGATGCAAGAAAGGCCATTGCGGCCAGCGCCACATAGCCAACGTTGCCAGGACGGAAGAGTTCTACAAGGTTGTGAGCAGTTAAGCGCCCACTGCTGAAAAGGTACCAGGTAACAAGGGCAGTGATACCAAGTTTCAAAAACCAGAGTGCGTACTTTTTAACAAAACGTTGCTTCACCGAATTTTCAACAACTTGAAACGGGGATCCCCTAACCTAACACGACAAGGCCCCAAACAAAAGTTACTTACCTGTGCAGGAATCGTATAACCGATTCACGGTGTCTCTTGTTATCGAATACAACTCTATAATCCGCGGGATAACGGCGAAAATGAGGTAAAAAGCAGGTATAAAACTCCTCCTGGAGTAGCAGGTAGTCCGCTTTATACCGCTTGAGCCAGGAATTCACCTGAGAACGATCAAAATCGACATTCATGTCACCGTCATTAAGGGCGTAAATACGAACTTCTTTAATTTCCAGCCAGTCATCTCCAGACCCGGGCTCCCAGTATACTCCGAGATCCACTTCCTTTGCACCTTTTCGTATCCTTTTCGACACCACGAAGTTTTTCCACGTCGAACCCCTTATGACGCTCCTTGCCCTCTCCCAGTTCGTGGTTTTGTCCTGGATGAAAACAGTGGCAGTATTAGCATTGCCGCCAATTCTGGCGGTTATAAGAAGAATTACATTTCTACCAGTCCCATCAAGCGTCAGTTTCACCGGTTTTTTGCCAAGCACATAACCGAATTGAATACACATTTCTCCCCGTTTATTACGTGACAACGGGACAACTCTGACCACATTTGCATTACCTTCCCTTATACATTTGAAATCGAAATTCCCCCTGATACCGAGGCAAAGGAAAGCCCCCCCCATAATTGGGTCACCTCCGCCCGCTATCCTGGAATCACATTCATGGATAGCAAAATTGTCTTCATAAAGCGGCTTTAGCGTAATGTGCCCATGCAATATTTTATTCCTGTACTTATCCACCGGGGGAGTAAATATCGGATCTCTGCCCATCCTGACATTCCGGTAGGCTTCGCGATCCTTTATTACGGTACCGATAATCTTCGGTATGACAGCCAGATATTGGGGAGCGTAGATCGATATGCAAGCCTTTCCAAGCGGATTAACGAGAAAGGTGTGCTCCGGGGGCAACGATCTGACGTACTGAATCAGTTTTTCCGAGAGACCCAGGGGATTTCTGTCGCTAAACCACTCAATTGTCGGCCGTTTACCGGTTAACAGCTTGGAAAAAACACTGGCATAAGAAGATTTTGCGACAGGCAGGAAAAAAAGCAACATCCCCACTAAGGTTGACACCATAGGGGGAGCAGATTTGCAGGAAAATCTGGATAAAATCCGGGGCAAAAATATCAATATAACCGAAAATATCACGACAACGTTCAGGATCCACGATCCTAACCTTGCGAAGGGGAGCCCGCCCACCCACCAAAAGTGAATCACGATCCCGAATACAAGCATAATGGAAGGAAACAACACGATATTTAACCGACTTGAGCTTCCCGGGCGTACCACCCTGGAAAGCACGTAAAGGCCGTCTGAAATTACAATATAGGAAAACAGGTACAACATCCTCGGAGTGGTGATATGGATTTCGGAATAAGTGAGCACTATCAACATTAACATGCTGAAGTTCCAGCACAGGGCAATAAACCACAGCAAAAAATAAAACAGCACAAACTTTCTGTCCTCGTTTTCTCCGAATACCACCAGCAGGGGCATGACAGATGCCGATAGAATTAACCACAGGTTGAAATTCCAGTCTCGCCTGAAATATTCCGAAAGTTCAGCCTTTTTAATAACACCGGCTGGATTGCGGGAAGAGGACAGAGTCATGTGAAACGGGAAATTGAACAGGTTTCTTATTCCCAAAATATTTTCTGGCAAAAAAGCATACTTTACCGCGATTTTCTTAAGTGCAAGCTCGTCGTAGCCTTCCACTTTATTTGAAATCTTACCGGTGGACAGGAAGCCGAAAAATATGGCAACAATCAGGAACGCAGACATCACGTAGACCCACTTTTTAAATGCGAGCCTTCTTCTTGTCCCCGGAAACAATATAAACGCGATGCCGAAAATACCTCCATATATTGCCAGTTGAAAAAATTCCCTGGGATGCCACATGAAAGCTGCGAAAAGAAAGCCTGCCAGAAGCAGAATGTTCTTCCACGAAATGTCCCGAAATACTCTCAAGATCAACCCCATCCCGAGAGCCAAGAGAAT
>JALXAI010000040.1 GCA_026992215.1 Desulfobacterales bacterium
CCCAGACCGAAATATCCAGCACGTCAAGCATTCCGAGCACCCGTTGTGCATGTTCCGCAAGAATGCTATCAAAATCCGGGAAGTCATATATTATTATGTCGCGAATTGAGTCATTTTCGTGAACTTTATGAGGTTCCTTAAGGTATTGCACGGGGATATCAACCGGCACCTCGGCCGTCCTGTGGCGATACACCACCACCAGGTCCGTATGGGGCCTTCGGTCGGAAACAGACGAGATTTCATCCCCCGCAAGCGCGTTTACAATCGTTGATTTACCAACACCTGTCCCACCCAGCAAACCGACGTTCAGGATGGGTTCGGTGAGCTTTTCCACCTGTTCTTTCAACCCGAGCAATTGCGAGTTAAACGATTTCCAAAAAGATTCAGGCAATGTATTACGGCTTTTCTCAAGGAGCTTTTCCAGCTTCTCGAGCTGTTCCAACACACTTGTTCCGGCAGTTTCCATAACCAACCCCTATCAATCAAAGTTGCGCCCAAGAGCTAAGGCAGCGAAGCGGCAACCAAAATTTAGGGTACGACCCTTCGACAGGCTCAGGGCAGCGCCCTTCGACAGGTTCAGGACACCGCTGTGCTTTGAAACCGCAAAGACGCCCCGGTTAAATAGCCCAATGGGATTTAACAGGGCAAGCAAAGGACGCAAAGAAAAACTTTTTCATTTCTCCAATCGGCGCCCGGCGATTGCAGAAATGAGCTCTGCCGCGTTGCGGCAAGCTGTTCTCACCTAAAACTTAAAACTTAAAACGTAACTCAAGAATAAAAACGGGCAAATCATAGCACGAAAATTATGACACGCTAAAACGTTACATGTCTTAAAGGAAGTATTCTAATTTCTGCGAGCAACTTTTCCATCCTGGTAAAATCTTCTTCTGACAGGGCACATCTTTCAAGCTTGCTAGCGTATCGGCGGTATTGCTCTTCCAGCACTTCTGTCAGCTGTTTCCTGTAACGCCTGTCCAGTTCTTCAGCCACGTTTTTCAATTCCTGGTACGCGAAAATCTCAACCGCCCCCTTGCTCAAAAAAGGCATTATCACGGAATCGAGGATCGCCTCGAACATACTCAAACCGCCCCCCACCACCGTTTCGACAGAAATCAAGAACAGGCTCCATAAAATGGTAGTCGAATATATGCCCCACTCCTTGTGCCGGGGGATCCCTTCTGTCAGTTCTTCAAACCGTGATTGAAGCCATTCTTCGAGCTTTTCCTGCCTTGAGAAAAACAACGCATCTATTTCTTCCTTTGCCATGCTCACGTCTTCCGCGAGAAAGGTCTTCTGCAGGTATTCAATTCCGCTCACCCTGACTTCGTTATGGATTCTCCTGTTAAGCTCGTTTACCGCCATGTGAAGGGCACTCAAGTCAATTTTGCGATGCAAGCGCTCCAGGTCTCTTTTGCGCCTTTCTTCTTCGGATCCCGGAACCAATCCGAGCAGGGAAAGAGGGAATCTCAATATTTTTGAGATTACCGCTCTCGGCTTCCTCAGGAGATCATACCTCTGGAAAATCTTTCTGATCTCGTTTCGGATATGTTGCCTGGTAGTATCATCGAGTTTCACGAGAGATTCTTCAAGAAGCTTCTTTTCCGTTTCATCGTAAATAGACCTGAAGCTTGCGAGTAGCTCACCTATTGTTTCCTGTTCCTTTTCAAGAATCCTGACGAGGTTTTCAGCCAGCTTGGCCAGTTTTTTTTCAACATTCGAGATCTCTTTTTTCCTTGTTTCGGCAATTACTTTTTCCTCTTGTTCGAAAATTTCTTTCCTGAGCTGTCGGATAACGTGATGGTTTTTTAATTCATCGAAAGGTGAATCGGATGCTATCCATGGCAGGGTAAAGAACAAGCTGTCCGCGGATAGCATGCGTGCTTCTTCTGCTATTCTTTGCTTCAGTTCGCGGACAGCTTCGCTGGAGTCAACCTTGTTCATGACAACCAGGAAATGCTTGCCATCTGCCAGGGCTCGCTTAAAAACATCGAACGGGATCCTGTCGCCGTATTTTTCCTGGCTGGTCACAAAGACAACAATATCTGACAGGTTGTAAATATCTTCAGCCATAAACCGATTCAGGGCTTCCACGCTGTCGGAATCGGGAGTATCAATGAGGAAAAACCTTTCGAGCTTAGTATCGTCATGGCAAACTACCTTGATTTCAAGTGGATTCCCCTCGATATTTTCTCCATCCCTTCCCGCCGCCAGGTAGTCTTTTTGATAGCCGGCCGGCAAGTCAGTGGTACGTATGGTTTGCTCGTGTTTTTTGTGACAGTAGAGGATGGGACCGAAGGTCTTTGGTCTTTCGCTACCCGTCCTGCTTATCTCCCGGCCCGCCAGGGCATTGAAAATCGTTGATTTTCCTGTGCCGGTACCACCTTCCAGGGAAACGACGAGAGGCAGATCGGGATTGCGTGTTTTTATCCTGTATACTTCGAAGTTTTTCTTCAGCTTTTCAACAATCTGCTCGAAAGTTTCAACTGGAGTCCTTATACCGCAAAATCTGCCCGAGACATGGCTCCTGCCTCTAATGTCTTCGATCATCCCAAGGATGTCACCGATTGCTTTTTCAAGTTGCGCGGTGCTCATTTCAGGCTGTCTTCCAGGATCCTTGCGTAGTTTTTCGGAACAAGCAGGTTCCAGGATTCTCTTTCCGAGTTAATGAATATCCTGTGAAAGAGGAACCCTGAACCCGTGATAATTCTCTCCCTGCCCGGGGCGGGGACAGACACGGGTGTTTTTTTAAAGACCTTGGACGGCACAAAGTAAAAGTTCTTTTTATCATAAACAAGGTAGCCTTTTTGCCATCTTTTGAATCCCCTGATCTTTGATGACCATGCAGGCAGTATGACGGTATCATCGAGGGAGAGCCCAAGATCGGTTATTTGAGAAGCTATCTTTAAAGCGGCGGAACCGGACATCGAATCGACCGGGGCTCCACCCAACCCTTTTAGTCGGTGATACAACCCGGAAAGAAGCATCCTGACGGCGCGCCACAAAAAGGGGAGAAGTATCGCGATAATTATGCTCAGGATAACCGTGATAACCAGTGCCCACACGGGATGAGCCATGCTCAGGTACGCCAGCCCCACCACCCCCATATCTTCGGCAACACTGACCACCATGTTGCTGAAGGGTTCGGGGCTTGTATTTATGAGCACCCTGAAGCCTGACTTGGCAAGGTGAGAACCGGAGGCAAGAGTAGCGCCAATCATGAAAGCCAGAACTTCCGCTGCCGGGGACGCCTTGCCGACAGTCATCAGGGCAAGCAGCGCTCCCCCAAAGGGACGGATGACAGTGTGAATGGCGTCCCACGCGGTATCAAACCCCGGTATCTTGTCTGCGAGGAATTCACACGCGTAAAGGATAATCGCCACGGTAATTATCAGGTTGTTATTGAGCGCTTGAAATTCAGGCGGTAATCCCTGGACAAGATGAAATTTTGTCACCAACCCAACCACCGCGACGGTGGCATAAAGGTTTATACCGGATACGAAGGAAAGTCCCAGTAAAGACCCTAGCTTAGCGATTATTTCCATTGTTTTCCCTCTCGAATTCCCGTTTGGAGTTTCGCGTTAAATTTGAACATACTTGTCGAATTCTAGGCCATTTGTCTGATTTTGGCAACGAATATCTGTAGTTATGTTGAAGGTGTTTCGCATTTGGATTTGACAACACGAAGAATTAGGGTAAAATCCAGGAAAATGTAAACTAAAATAACGCTACGAGGAGGTTTCATTATGGGAGGGACGGTAATCAGATGGTTGGGACATGCTTTTTTTCAAATAACCACCCCGGGCGACAAGGTGATTTACATTGACCCCTGGATCGAGGGTAATCCGTCTTGCCCCGTAAGTTTTAATGAACTGAAAAAAGGTGATTTGATCCTGGTCACCCACGACCATTTCGATCACGTGGGACAGACCATCGAGCTGGCCCGTCAAACCGGGGCTACCGTGATTGCTCCCGTAGAAACGGTGGGAGCATTGAAAGAAAACGGTCTTCCCGAAAATCAAGCGATATTTGAAGGAACCGGAATGAACATCGGGGGCACGGTAGCAGTTGATGGCATCAAGGTGACCATGACCCAGGCCTTTCATTCTTCTGCAACCGCAAATCCTGCGGGGTATATCCTGGGACTGGAAGACGGGAGAAACATATACCACGCAGGTGATACCGGGATTTTTCAGAGTATGGCCCTTCTTGCGGAGCTTTATCCCCTCGACTGCGCTCTTTTGCCTATCGGCGGAG
Organism: Desulfobacterales bacterium; assembly: GCA_026992215.1. Lineage (GTDB taxonomy): Bacteria > Desulfobacterota > Syntrophobacteria > B119-G9 > B119-G9 > B119-G9. The sequence continues at coordinate 4,255 of JALXAI010000040.1, forward strand.
TATTCACGATGGATTCCAGCCAGGCGGCAAAGGCCGTGGACCTGATGAACCCCAAGAAAGTTATCCCGATGCATTTTGGCAGCTTTCCAATCCTGGAACCAAACGCTGACAGGTTCAAAGAGCTGGTTACCAACAATAACCCGGAGGTTGAAGTTATCATCCTGGAACCGGGGCAGGAAGCAACCCTGGAATGATTCTGGGCGGCTTCTTGCAAGCGCGAGGCGGCAGTTACCGGATACAGCGGCAATAAAACGTTTGGTAAAATAATTTTCGGTTTTTACCGTTTATTTGGTACCCTTTGTTCGTGGATAATCTTAGTTCGGCGGGTCTGTCTTCATGGGGAAAATACTTGTAAGTGAACTCGAGGCAAATAAAGAATACGAAACCGTTTTGCTCGTGGGTTCAAAAACCCTCGCGCACACCAGGGCCGGAAAGCCTTACCTGACACTTAGACTGGTTGACAGCAGCGGGACGATTACCGGTCGCATATGGGAGGACGCGTTGAACAAAAACAAGATGTTCAACGAGCAAGACGTAATCCGGGTTCGGGCAAGGTGCGAAGAGTACCAGGGAAACCTGCAACTGAATATCCTTTCCCTGGAAAGACTGGAGAAAGGCGAGATTAACCCGGAAGATTTCTTGCCAAGATGTCCGAAAAATATTGACGATCTATGGATGCGCCTGAAAGAAATAGCCCAGTCCGTAAACAATCGCTACCTCCTTGAACTGTTACACCTGTTTTTTGAAGACCAGGAACTCGTAACCAGATTCAGAAATGCTCCGGCGGCCAAGGCACTTCACCACGCGTACCTGGGAGGCCTCCTGGAACACACCCTGTCAGTGTGCGAGTTACTTTTAAAGGTGTCGAGCCATTACCCGGAGCTGGACAGGGACCTGCTTGTTACCGCTGGAGTCTTCCATGATATCGGAAAGGTAGAGGAATTCACATACGATCTGGCAATAGAGTATAGTGAGGTAGGCCGTCTAGTGGGACACGTGGTTCTCGGGGTTAACATTGTTGAGAAGAAAATCAGGCAAATCAGGGGATTCCCGGAGGAGCTTGCCGTGCTTTTGAAACACATGATCATCAGCCATCACGGTCACCTGGAATTTGGTTCGGCAAAGCGACCTAAAACCCGGGAAGCGTTTGTCCTGTACTACGTCGACGATCTGGATGCCAAGATGGATGCGTTGAACAAACTCATTGAAGCGGAGAAAGATTCCCCTTCCCCGTGGACACCGTACAGCAGGTCGCTTGAAAGGTTCATATTTAAGGGGTGGCCGGAAAACGAAAACGACGGCGAGAATAAAGAAGCCGGGGATAAATCCGGCCCCGAACAACTGTCAATTTTTTCGTTCCTTTAAGCTCGCGTTTATTTATCAATGGGTGTATTTATTACTTTCGAGGGTATAGACGGATGCGGAAAAAGTACCCAGATAAAGTTACTTGACCGCAAGCTGAAGGAAAAAGGCGTCAGGACCCTTGTGACGAGAGAACCCGGGGGAACCGAAGCAGGATGCCGGATTCGCCAACTGCTGATAAGCACGGAAGTATGTCTGGATAAGTACACGCAGCTATTCCTTTTCATGGCGGACAGGGTTCAGCACCTGGAGGAGGTCATCAGGCCCTCGCTCAGGAACGGCATCTGGATCCTCTGCGACAGATTCGCCGACTCCACCATCGCGTACCAGGGCTACGGGCTCGGGGTAAAGCTGGAACTTATCGAAAACATCCACCGGGAAATTCTAAAGGATACCTGGCCCGACATCACGGTGGTACTGGATTGCCCCGTTAGCATGGCAAGGAAAAGACTGGAGCTGAGGGAGCGCGCGGTACCAGGGTGCCCTTCTGACGTTGGGTATGACAGGTACGAAGGGGCTTCGGCGAAGTTCCAGGAGAAACTCAGGAAAGGTTACCTGGAGATAGTAAAAAGATCCCCGGATCGGGCTTTTGTTGTTGACGGAAGCAGGGATGTCGGCACGGTGCATAGCGATATAATCAACACGCTGAAGAAGAGAAAACTATGGCCTTCAGAGACATAATCGGGCAGGAAAGAGCCATCAATGCTTTGAAAAAGGTAGCGGGCAGAGAAGATCTGCCCCACGCTTTTCTCTTTTCCGGCTTGCCCGGAGTGGGAAAAAAAACGGTCGCCGTCAACTTTGCAAAGGTCGTAAACTGTTCAGGTAGAGTAGAGGGAGATTGTTGCGAGGAATGTTCCGCCTGTATCAGGGCTAACGGCGGGAACTTCCCTGACCTCCTTGTTATCGAGGCGACCGACAAGTTTATTGGTATCGATGTTATCAGGTCTCTGGATGAAGAACTCAGTTTTCCTCCCCTGGAAGGTCGGAAACGGGTAATTATAATTGATGAAGCCCATAAAATGACCGACGAAGCCGCCAATGCCCTGTTGAAGACCCTCGAAGAACCGCCACCCGACAACGTAATTATTCTGGTCGTACCCGAGCCCGGCATGCTTCTCCCCACGGTGGTTTCCAGAACGTGCCATCTCAGGTTCCAGCCCCTTACGGATAGCGCGGTGGCTGATATCCTGGTCTCCAGGCACTTTCTCGACCCGGAAACTTCCGAAGCGGTGGCAAGAATATCGTCGGGGAGCATAGAAAGGGCGTTGAACTACCTGGAATCTCAGTTTGTCGAAAGGAAACAGACCATCAGAGACAGGATACTGGAGGCAATGAGCTGTGATATTAACAGGATGTTTGAGATAACCAGGGAGTGGGCCGCGGAAGGCGATTTTTTACTTGACGACATCGATATGTTAAAAATGTGGTGGCGAGACCTTATTGTCAAAAATCTTGGCGATGGGACGGATGAATTGATCCTTGATCCCGAGTTTACCGGGACTCTTGAAAAAGTTTTAAAAAAATCCAGCTACGGCAGTCTTATAGAAAGCTATCAACTTATAAACAGCACTTATTATGACTTGACGAGGCGAAGCAACAAGCAAATGGCCATGGAAAGACTTCTACTTGGCTTGAGGGAAAGTGCAAATGAAGAAAATAGTAGGCATACGCTTCAGAGAAGGCGGAAAAGTATATGATTTCGACCCGGGACACTTTGTTTTGAGCGTGGGTGACCACGTGATGGTGAAAACAGAAAAGGGATTTACCGTTGGCAAAGTGGTGACACCTCCCCGGCGCATTGAAGACGACATGGCCTTTCCCGAGTTAAAAAAGATTTTCCGTCTTGCCACGGAAGATGATCTCAAGCAATATGACGAGATGTTGCAAAAGGAAAAAAAGGCCTTTGAGTTCTGCAAGAAGCGAATTGAGGCCCGGGGGCTGCCCATGAGGCTGGTAATGGTGGAAAGCCTCTACGATGGTTCGAAGATTACCTTCTATTTTACCGCCGACGGACGAGTGGATTTCAGGGAACTTGTGAAAGACCTTGTAAAGGAATTTCACACGAGGATCGAACTGCGGCAGGTGGGAGTGAGAAACCAGGCGAAGATGATTGGAGGACTGGGCAGTTGCGGCCGGGAGTTGTGTTGCGCAGGTTTCCTGAGGGAGTTTCACCCCGTTTCCATAAAAATGGCCAAGGAGCAGAATCTGTCGCTCAACCCTTCAAAGATTTCAGGAGCTTGCGGTCGATTGATGTGCTGTCTTAAATTCGAGTACGAATCTTACATGGAATCGAAAAAAGGTATGCCAAAACTGGGGAAAAAGATTGATACCCCCATGGGTAGAGGCCGTGTGATCAGGCAAAACATCATAAACAAGACGGTGACCGTGAGCCTTGACGGGGGCACTGAGGTTGAATTCACCATGGAAGATCTGGGGCTGGCTCCGGCCAAGAATAAGGCCAAAGGATCAAAAGTCAAATCCGGTTTCCGGGAAAGTTAAATTCAAAACAAATCGGGAGCGCTTATGGAAAAACGATGTTACATTACCACGCCAATCTACTACGTTAACGCTGAACCCCACATTGGGCACGCATACACGACCATTGTGGCTGATGTCCTCAACAGGTTCTACAAGTTAATGGGTTACGAGACCTTTTTCCTGACGGGCACGGACGAACACGGTGATAAAATCGTCCAGGCGGCAACCCGGGAAGGAATGGAGCCCCAGCAATACGTTGATAAGATCAGCAAGCTTTTCCGCGACCTGTGGCCAAAATTGAATATTTCCAACGACTACTTCATACGTACCACCGATCCCAAGCACAAAAAGGTTGTTCAGTACATCCTGCAGAAGGTCTATGATGCCGGAGACATATACTTTGGTAATTACAAGGGATACTACTGCGTTGGATGCGAACGCTTTTACACGCCCAGGGAACTGGTGGATGGAAAGTGCCCGGACCATGACACTGAGCCGGTAATCAGGGAAGAAGAAAACTATTTTTTCCGGATGAGCAAGTACCAGGACTGGTTGATTAATTACGTAGAGACTCATCAGGAATTTATTCGTCCCGAAAGGTACAAAAACGAGATTCTGTCTTTTCTGCGGG
>JALXAI010000041.1 GCA_026992215.1 Desulfobacterales bacterium
CCACCCCGCTGTTCAGGGCCAGGAACTTCGAAAGGTTCCTTGATGCGCCGGTAAAAATCTTCTACAAGAACGAAGGGGTCAGTCCTCCGGGATCGCACAAACCGAACACTGCCGTTGCCCAGGCCTATTACAACAAGGCCTTCGGAGTGAAACGAATATCCACGGAAACGGGAGCAGGGCAGTGGGGCAGTGCCCTCAGCATGGCCTGCCAGATGTTCGGGCTTCAATGTCGCGTTTTCATGGTCAGGGTGAGCTTCGATCAGAAACCTTACAGAAGGTTGATGATGGCGACGTGGGGAGCGGAGTGCATACCCAGCCCCAGCAATGTTACCGAGGTGGGCAGAAGAATCCTCGAGGAAAATCCTGATTCTCCGGGAAGTCTTGGCATAGCTATCAGCGAAGCCATCGAGGACGCCGTGGGAGATGAAGACGCCCGCTATTCTCTTGGCAGTGTTTTGAACCACGTGCTACTCCATCAAACCGTAATTGGACTGGAAGCTCAGAAACAGCTGGAAAAAATAGGCGTCTACCCCGACGTGGTAATGGGATGCGCCGGAGGAGGTAGCAACTTCGCGGGGATTTGCCTGCCCTTTGTTCGAGACAAAATACACGGCAAAAGAGTGTCCATTGTTGCCGCTGAACCAACGTCATGCCCCACCATGACCAGGGGCCCTTACGCGTACGACTTTGGTGATCTCGCTAAAACCACGCCCCTTTTACCCATGCACACGCTAGGGCATGACTTTGTTCCGCCACCAATACACGCAGGCGGGTTGAGATACCACGGCATGGCTCCTATTGTGAGTCATCTGCTGAAGGACGGACTGATAGAAGCCAGGGGATTTAACCAGATAGATACCTTCACCGCCGGCGTAAACTGGGCAAGAACCGAAGGTTTTATACCTGCACCGGAAACGAACCACGTTATCGCGGCCGTGGTCCAGGAAGCCATGAGAGCGAAGGAAGAAGGCAGGGAAAAAGTTATTCTTTTTAACTGGAGCGGTCACGGCATTATAGATCTCGCCGCATACGATGCCTTCCTGTCAGGTAAACTCACGCAATACGAGTTGCCCGACGAGGAAATCGAAAGAGCACTGAAAGCGATCGAAGGTCTTCCGAAGCCATGAAAATGCATTCGAGACGAGGTATCAGCATGTACGATGACCTGGAAATAAGGTGCCCGAAACTCGGGCACCAGGTGAGATTTGCTTACTGCAAAAGGGAAGCCGGGGATTTGCCCTGCTCGCGGGCGATTGCCTGCTGGCAAAATTTTATTCCCGTGGAAAGATATTTCAAGAGAGTACTCACGGAAGAGCAATGGAAACAGAGTTTTGAACAGCCATCAAGGCCCAAAATACCTACAATCATAGAATTGATCGAAGCTGCGAAGAAAAGGAACAGGTCGAGAGGGTGAGATGGTGAATTATTTTTCTGGGGAAAGGAGGAAGGTATGATATGTAAACGTTGCTTACATGAACTTAAGAAGCGAGCGCATGGCGTTTTTGTCATCGTCATCTGCTTATGTTCGTTTTTGCTCATCGCACCCGGGGTTAGGGCTTACGATCTTCCTGCGGTTAACCTTGGTTTTACCAGCTTTATGGACGGTGGCCCTCCGGCCGGTCCCGGGTTTTACTTCACCCAGTATTTCCAGTATTTTACATCCGGAGAATTTGTTGATAAGGATGGTCATGACCTTCTCCCCGGCGCGGGCGAGGACCTGGATGTATTCGTGAGCCTTTCGCAGTTTATTTACCAGTCCAACAGGGAAATCCTTCTTGGTGGAAAATGGGGAATCGATTTAATTGTTCCCGTGGTAGGGATTGATCTTGATTATAGCACGGGTGGTCCCTTCGAAGACAATGGCAGCGGAATAGGCGATGTGCTTATCGGCCCGTATCTCCAGTGGGATCCGATCATGGGAAAGAAGGGCCCCATATTTATGCACAGAATAGAGTTCCAGATGATTTTGCCGACCGGGAAATACGATGACGACAGGGAACTTAACCCCGGAAGCAACTTTTTTTCTTTTAATCCCTACTGGACCGGCACTCTTTTCATTACGCCTCACTGGACCCTCTCTACGAGGATTCACTACCTGTGGAACGCCAAAAACGAAGATCCCAACAGGTATTTCGGAGACGCTGATGATTCCCAGGCGGGACAGGCAATTCATATTAACTTCGCTTCTGCTTATGAAATAATTCCGAAGCGCCTTAGAGTAGGAGTCAACGGGTATTATCTCAAGCAGATAACGGATACCCAGGTTGACGGCGACGATGTTTCGGGACGAATGGAAAAAGTCCTCGGGATTGGTCCCGGGTTTGTATTTCACTATTCCAGGGACCTCCACTTCTTTTTCAACGCCTACTTTGAGACGGAGGTGGAGAACAGGCCTAAAGGGGAGAGGTACAACTTCAGGGTGGTTTACCACTTTTAATCACACATCCTCTTGACAACGAAGAGAAATTGTGACATTTAGGTGCCAATTCAGCATCCCGGAACACGGTGAAAATCCGTGGCGTTCCCAGCGCTGTAACCCCGCTTCCCGGGAGAAGAACCGGGGGGAACTCTTTCGGCAACAGGTATGCCCACTG
>JALXAI010000042.1 GCA_026992215.1 Desulfobacterales bacterium
CGCAGGGCGATCTCAACGTCTACATTGAGCCCGACAGAGACGATGAAATAGGGATGCTCATAACATCATTTAACCGGATGGCACAGGATCTGAAAAACAGCAAAACAGAACTCGAGGAAACAAACCGTAAACTCCAGGAACAAAACGAAGAACTTGAAAAACAACGCCGTTACATCGAAACAGTGCTGAGTAACGTGGCAGCCGGAGTGGTATCGGTTGATGCTTTCGGCAACATAAGAACCATCAACAAGGCAGCGGAGACAATGTTCGGCGTGAGGGCTTCCGAGGTAGTGGGCCAGCATTACTCGAACTTTTTGCACGACCACCACCAGGAAATAGTTAAAGAGTTTGCCCGGACCTTCAGGCTGACCCGCCAAAGGAACATTCAAAAAGAGGTAAAGGTTATACTAGGAGCCAATCCCAAGACACTGCTTGTCAACGTGACATTTTTGTCCGGGGATGAAAACGAATTTCTCGGTATTGTTGTTGTCCTTGATGACCTTACCTACCTGGAAAAGGCAAAAAGAATGGCCGCATGGCGCGAAGTCGCCAGGCGAATCGCCCACGAAGTAAAAAACCCTCTCACGCCCATCGGGCTTTCCGCCCAGCGACTACGAAGAAGGTACCTGGACCGGTTTCGGGAAGATGGCCATATCTTTGATGAGTGCACTCGCACAATTGTCGAGCAGGTAGAAGAAATGAAGCGGCTGGTTAACGAGTTTTCTCAATTTGCGAGGCTGCCGTCCGCTACTCTTGCCCCTACAAGAATACAGGATATCATCGCCGACCTGATAACATTTTACCGGAACAATTATCCCGATATTACTTTTAAGTTCGAAGAGTTAAACCCAACCCCCACCCTGGATCTCGACGCCAACCAGATCAACAGGGCGCTCATAAATATCCTGGACAACTCAGTCGCTGCCATCAAGGGTACCGGGGAAGTATCGATAAGGCTATCCTTCGATAATATTTTAAGAATTGCAAGGCTCGAAATAGCCGATACCGGTTGCGGCATCCCCCTCGAGGACAAACCAAACGTCTTCGAACCTTACTTTTCAACAAAGGAAAAGGGTATGGGGCTGGGGCTGGCCATAGTAAAGACCATAATCGCGGATCATAACGGATTTATCAGGATCAAGGATAATGTTCCCGCAGGGACCGTGGTGGTAATTGAATTGCCCGGAAAAATCGAAGAGTACAACCGGGTGGGAAAAAACGGTTACGTTACTGTCTAGCAATACTCGGCTACCATTTTTCTGACACAATAGGGTCCTGCATCACTTCACCAAGCTATTATCAATTACATTCCTAATCTCGATAAGAAAACGTTAACGCCCCCGACGCCGGGTTTGGCTCCAGCACCGGCGCGATCAGGATATTTTCTTTCGAACATGAATCGTTCCCGGCAGTCTTCATCCCCTGCACACCCCGGCAATCCGGCAACGTACGTGAAGAATCGGGGAAAACCTCCAAGCAGCGATCTTTAAGTGGAGCTTTCCGCGGGTTGCGGGTAAGTGCCTCATGAAAAAGTACAGATTATCGACTTGCAAATAGGCGTTCTTAGGGATATGTAATTCGTAATCATATCGATAGAAACTACGGGAAGAGGAATAACATGGTCACATTGCTGGACTACGGTGCGGGAAATGTTCGAAGCGTGATAAATGCCATTGAACGGCTCGGTGAAAGCGTGCGGAAAGTCGAGTCGCCCGATGATATCCTTGGGGCGGATAAGCTGGTATTCCCGGGAGTGGGAAACTTCGGCGAGGTAATGAGGGTGTTAAAGAAAAAAAACCTGGTAAGCCCACTGATGGAATACCTTAATTCGAACCGGCCTTTTCTTGGAATATGTCTCGGATTGCAGGTTCTTTTTGAGAAGAGCGAGGAAGCCCCCGGGATCGAAGGCCTTGGATTTATACCCGGAAAGGTATCCAGGTTTAAAATCGATCTCTCGGTGCCCCACATTGGCTGGAACGGCTTTGTACCTCATCAACCTTCACCGTTATTCGACGGCATAAAGGGTACGGAAAAGGTTTACTTTGTTCATTCCTACCACGTGGTGCCCGATGATCCATCGGTGATACTAACAACGACGGACTACGGCTACGAATTCGTGAGCGGCATCCAGAAGGGTAACGTAATAGCCACTCAATTCCACCCGGAAAAAAGCGGTAAGACCGGGTTAAAGCTGCTTGAAAATTTTCTCAAGGGCAGAGCCAAAGATAGCTGGCCGGAAACCCGGCTTCCGCGCACCAGGCTTGCCAAAAGGATTATAGCGTGCTTGGACGTAAGATCCGATGACGAAGGAAACCTTGTGGTCACCAAGGGAGATCAGTATGATGTTCGCGAAAAAGGACGGGTCAGAAACCTGGGCAAACCGGTTGAGCTCGCACGCCGTTACTACGAGGAAGGAGCTGACGAAATCACGTTCCTGAACATTACCGGTTTTAGAGATTTTCCGCTTGAAGACATGCCGATGCTTGAGGTCCTACGACTTACCTCGGAAAACGTCTTTGTGCCACTTACCATCGGGGGCGGCATCCGCCATTACACGGATCGGCACGGTCGCTATTA
>JALXAI010000043.1 GCA_026992215.1 Desulfobacterales bacterium
AGCTACGAGGTTGCCGAAATAATAGCTGTTCAACTTGCAGACGGTTCAGAAGATTACCTTTCCTGGCTGGCCGAAGAAACTCTTTGATCCGGCGAAATAAGACAAGTAAAGGTGTCCGGCCGGTCGCCCTAGAGGACACCATCAGAATTTATCCGGTGCGCAGGTCAGGCTTTTTCCGGCATCGTTTCCGGATGTTGTTTACTTAAGCCTTACCTTCACGGATCTCGCATGAGCTTCGAGACCCTCGAGTTCCGCCAGCTTCACGATGGCCGATGCGTCACGCCTGAAAGCACCGGCAGAATAATATATTATGCTGGACTTTTTGGTGAAATTCTCAACACCCAGGGCTGATGCGAATCGTGCGGTACCCGAAGTGGGTAAAACATGGTTCGGGCCGGCGAAATAGTCTCCCACTGCTTCCGGGGAATATTTTCCAAGGAAAATAGCACCGGCATTTTCTATCTTCGCCAGTAAATCAAAAGGAGATTGAATCAGAATTTCCAGGTGCTCGGGGGCAAGATCATTGGAGAGTTCCACGGCAATATCAAGGTTTTTCACCACGAAAATACCTCCAAAATCTTCCCACGATTTTCTCGCAATTTCATTCCTGGGCAAAACTTGCAGCTGGCGTTCCACTTCCTCCGAAACCCTTTCAGCCGTCCCGTTGTCGGTTGTGATCAAAACGGAGCTTGCCATGGGATCGTGTTCAGCCTGGCTCAGTAAATCGGCGGCAATCTCTGCCGGCGACGAGGTTTCGTCTGCTATTACAAGTATTTCGCTCGGCCCGGCAACCATATCGGTTCCTACTCGCCCGGATACAAGCCTCTTGGCCACTGCCACGTATATATTGCCTGGTCCCACAATAACATCAACAGCCGGTACGCTTTGCGTTCCGTAGGCAAGCGCCGCTATTGCCCATGCGCTGCCCAGCTTGTGAATTCTTCCGATTCCGACACAATCCGCAGCGGTTATTAGGTAGGGGTTCAGAGAACCATCGTGCCTCGGTGGTGAAACCATGGCAAGGTCCTTTACGCCGGCAATTCTGGCGGGGATGGCATTCATAAGTACGGAAGATATAAGTGGAGTTTCACCACCTTTTCCACCCGGTATGTAAAGTCCGGCAGAGTAAACCGGTCGTACAATCTGCCCCAGTATGGTACCGTCGTCGGCGGTCCTGAACCACGATTTTTGCTTCTGGTTCTCATGAAACCTGGTAATGTTTTCCACCGCCCTGTTCAGGATATCCAGGAACTCCTTGTCTACCAGCTGTTTTGCTTCCTCTATCTCTTTGCCTGTGACGGTAATTTTTTCAGCCGAGTACGCGGGGCAATCGAATTTCCTGGTATAGCTTACCAGGGCATCGTCTCCCTTTTCCCGGACCTCATCAAGGATTTTTTTGACCACCTGCTCGGTTTCTCCTCCGGGTTCCACGCGTCTCGATTTTATCTGTCCCAATCTTTGAAAAGCCTCTTCAGACGGAAATACCAAAGGAATCATACCTTTCTCCCTCTATTTTTCGCATCGTCCCGGTACTGTTTCCCGTACCCGGTTTTACTCCGCCACCACAAAAGCATCAGGGAAGCCTTTTTGCCACAGCCTGTACAATGCGCTCCTGGCGTCAGAAAGCTTGCGGAAATGATATATCCTTACCCTGTAGAGCCGGGTGTTTCCTAATGTGCCGGTAACCACCCTGGCATCGGGAAACCTTGTTGCCAGCTTGCGCTTCAGATTGTAGGCATTGCGGGCAACCCTGAAGGATCCTACCTGGAGAGAAAAATTGCCAAGGTTCGGATCGGGCGGTTTTTCCACGATCCAGCGCCTCCCTTTCCTGGACGGGTTGTGACGAGCAAGCGCGACGGTTTCAATCAACACAGGCGCTGTCCCCGCCCTCGCCATGCCAATGTCTCTGGCTGCGCTGTAACTCAGATCTATGATCCTGTTTCTAACGAAAGGCCCCCTGTCGTTTATTCGCACTATCGTACTTCTGCCGTTTCTCAGGTTCGTGACTTTTACGTAAGTGTTGAAAGGCAGTGTCTTGTGAGCGGCGGTATAGGCGTACATGTTATAAATTTCGCCGTTGGCAGTTCTCTTGCCGTGGAAATCAGCTCCGTACCACGACGCTACCCCCTTTTCCCTGTAGCCCTCTGCGCTGCTTAAAGGATAGTACCAGACCCCGTTTATCCTGTAAGGCCGGCTGACTCCGGAAGGATGCCCGGCACCGATACGGGAGGGCTTCCCGGGCCCCCTGTGAGCACAACCACCGATCAAGAAAACTGCGGCCGCAACAAGAAGAACCAGTTTCGCGGGACAGCTTTTAAATATCCCCATTTTCTTCCATCTTGGTCAGATCTTCGAACTTGATGTCGAGCCCCAGTATGCCGACGATTTCATCTTCTTCGTTCCTGATCGGAGCAGAAACTGTTATGCAAAGGGCACCGGTGTACTTCGACGTGTAGAAATCAGTCACGTGAACCTTGCCATCACGCATCGGGTTAATAAACCACGGCCTGTCAGAAAGGTCTTCGCCCACCACCGCGCTTTCGTACTTCGCCTTGTCTACGATGTGGGTGATGTTC
>JALXAI010000044.1 GCA_026992215.1 Desulfobacterales bacterium
AACTGGCAGACAGGTGCGGCTTTGTCCTTTGTGAAGGTACCGATTTTGTTTCATCCACCGCTGCTTTTGAACTGGACATAAATGCCGACATTGCCAACAACCTTGGGTCATCCGTGCTTCTTGTTGGCAGTGCTCACGAAAAATCCCTGGAAGAAACCCTGCGAAACATAAATATCGCACTGGAATCCCTTAACGATAAAGGATGTCACACGGTGGCGACCATCGTAAACAGGGTGGATCCGGAGGATCAGGCCGGGGCCATTGATCTTCTCAGGCGGGAAAGAAGCCTCGGTAACCAGCTCATCTACGCGATACCGGAAGTGGAATCTCTCTCCAAGCCCACGGTGCGGGAAATTGCAAGGAATCTCGATGCCCGGATCATCTATGGACACAATCAGCTTCATCGCCACGTATACAATTTCACTGTTGCGGCCATGCAGTTGCAGAATTTCCTGCCCCGTATTGAGCACGGGTCTCTCATAATAACCCCCGGGGACAGGGCCGATGTCATAATAGGTTCACTTTCGGCAGCGTCTTCCCAGACCATGGAAACGATATCCGGGATTCTGTTGACGGGCGGCTTAAAGCCCGAACCCCCTGTCTGGAAACTGATTGAAGGCTTCAAGCCGCTGGTGGCCATTTTGAGCGTGAAGGACAATACTTTTCCCACCGCCGCAAAGGTTGATAAAATTCACGCGGTAATTTCTCCCGATGACGAGCGGAAGATAGTCCAGGCCATTGCCACGTTTGAAAAGCACGTGGACGTGGATGAACTGGCGGAGCGGATAATCAAGGTTCGCCCCAGGGTTGTAACCCCGAAGATGTTCGAGTATGAACTGATCCAGAGGGCGAAAAAGAAAAAACAGCGCATAGTGCTACCGGAGGGAGAGGAAGAACGGATCCTCAGGGCATCGGAAGCTCTTCTGAGGCGAGAAGTGGTGGAGATTATACTCCTGGGTAATCCGGAGGCCATAAACGGTAAGATTACCGAGCTTGGCCTGAGGATTGGTCCCGTGGAAATCATAGAACCAGTCAATCATCCTGGCTTTGAGGACTTTGCCCTTACCTACTACGAGTTGAGAAAGCATAAGGGGATAACACTCGACAATGCCCATGATGTCATGTCCGATGTCAATTACTTCGGGACAATGATGGTTTACAAGCGAATTGCCGATGGAATGGTCTCGGGGGCAATACACAGCACCGCGTCAACCATCCGGCCCGCCCTAGAAATAATTAAAACGAAGCCCGGGGTCAAGCTGGTATCCAGCGTATTTTTCATGTGCCTGAAGGACAGGGTGCTGGTTTATGGGGACTGCGCCGTGAACCCTGATCCGGATGCCGAGCAGCTTGCCGATATCGCCCTTACTTCAGCCCGTACTGCGAAGGATTTCGGTATTGAACCGATTGTTGCCATGTTATCGTATTCTACCGGTGAATCGGGAAAAGGAGCGGACGTGGAGAAGGTGAAGCTTGCTACGCAGATTGCCAGGGAAAAGGCGAAAAAGGTCTTTCCGGGCCTCAAAATTGACGGGCCTCTCCAGTATGATGCCGCGGTAGACCCGGTGGTGGCCAGGACGAAAATGCCGAACAGTGAAGTCGCCGGCCGCGCGACCGTGCTGATTTTCCCTGACCTTAATACCGGGAACAATACCTACAAGGCCGTACAGCGTTCTGCCGGTGCAGTGGCCATCGGTCCCGTTCTCCAGGGTCTGAAGTACCCGGTGAACGACTTGAGCAGGGGATGTACCGTGGCAGATGTCATCAACACCGTGGCAATAACGGCCATACAGGCTCAAAAAACAGGAAGTCAATGATGAATGTACTGGTGCTGAACAGCGGCAGCTCTTCAATAAAGTATGAACTGTTCGACAAAAAAGATCTTGGTGTCCGCGCGTCAGGAATCGTTGAAAAAATTGGGGAAGAAAGGAGTTTTCTTACTCACAGGGCGTTTACCCCGTCAGGCGAAAGGATTGAAAGAAGGGAGGAAGTGGAGGTACCCGATCATGATTCGGCCTTGGAAACGATTCTGAAAGTTCTTGTTGATGAAAATCACGGGGTCATAAAGGATAAAAGGAACGTGGCCGCAGTGGGTCACAGGGTGGTTCACGGTGGTGAAACGTTTCATGACACAACCGTTATAGATGACAGAGTAATAAGGGGTATCAGGGAAAATATTCGTCTCGCCCCCCTTCATAACCCGCCAAACCTGGAAGGAATAGAAATAGCAAGGAAAATATTTCCGCATGCTATCCAGGTAGCCGTCTTTGATACCGCTTTTCATCATACCATCCCGGAAGAAGCGTACATATACGCTATACCATATGAACTTTACGAAAAGTACGGAATCAGGCGGTACGGATTCCACGGAACCTCGCACTGCTACGTGGCCGAAGTTGCGGCGCGGTATCTTGGAAAACCTCTCGAAGCGCTGAACCTGATAACCGTTCACCTGGGAAACGGTGCGAGTATTACCGCGATTCGAAACGGCAGGTCTATTGACACCAGCATGGGTATGACACCCCTGGAAGGTCTTGTTATGGGAACCAGGTGTGGTGATATCGAT
>JALXAI010000045.1 GCA_026992215.1 Desulfobacterales bacterium
CCGTCTCCGGAGGGTTGAAAATCCGCCCTTGGTGGACTAAAAACGGATAAATCGCCGCACGAAAATTAAGACACGCAAAAGTGTTACATGTCTTAAAGTAAGTATTCTAAACAGGCAGAAACATTTAGCTGGCTGGAACCAAGTACCAGGGATGCGATATTCCTGTGTGCTCAGATCGAAAGAATAACTTTATTCTTCTTACCCGGGGCCAACCAGAGCCATACCTGGAAGGAAATCATACATCACAAAAGTATGTGACTTCTTGTTGCAGGCCACCGTTAGAGTACAGCCACTACCACCCAGGTATCGTGCTGCATCATTAATATAGTTATCCCCGGGAAAGGGTTAAGTTTTTTTCAATCACAACGCAAAGCTCCGCCAACTCAGTTACATTTAAGCACCAAGGCCGACTTTACATGATAAGTTTTCTCGATTTTTCGGGCGAACCTGCTGTCCTCTGAGTACTGGAGCCCTGTCTTCATTCTCACAGTTAGCAAACCGTATACCACAATTGGTATTCTCCCACAACCGGTACTAATTGTTCTGCCATAAATTTCGGGGCTTTACGAACTTTTAATATGCGCGGTCAGCTCTCCTCGATTATAAAAAAACCGAGTGGACAATTTTTGCCACTTATGTGTAATTATTTTCATACATGTGGAAATAATGCGTACGAAAAGATCATCGTACATATTTCAGCGCTTCAATAACCTGCTCGGCAATATATTCCACCGTGTTTTCAAGGTACGGGTGCATGGGTAAACTCAAGATCCTTTTTGAAATATCCTCGGCCACCGGGAAATCACCTTCTTTGTAGCCCAGGTAAGAGAAAGCCCGTTGAAGATGAAGCGGCTTAGGGTAGTAGACGGCCGTGGGGATTGCTCTTTTTTTCAGGGCTTCAATCACGCCGTTCCTCTCCTCTTCATTTCCCAAAAGAATTGAATACTGTGCCCACGCGCTTGTGACACCTTCCGGAACCCTGGGTACCTTCACATGATCTTTCAACAGCGTGGAGTAGGTATGGGCTGCCCTGTTTCGTTTTTTTTTTTTTTTGGGAAAATAATTCAACTTTGCCAGCAAAATGGCCGCCTGCAAGGTGTCCATGCGAGCATTGAGCCCGATTCTCACGTTGTCGTATTTATGATCTCCTTTCCCGTGCACTCTTATGGACGTTAATTTCCTGGCAAGATCGTCATCGTTTGTAAAAACAGCACCGCCGTCCCCGTAACATCCAAGGGGCTTCGCCGGGAAAAAGCTTGTGGCGGCGGCATCTCCCAGGTTGCCTGCCCTGCGCCCGTGGTAAGATGCCCCGAAGCTCTGCGCCCCGTCTTCCAGAACCAGCAGGTTCCAGTGTTTGGCAATATCATCTATGGTATCGTAGTCAGCAGGTTGTCCGAAAAGATCCACCGGTATAATAACTTTAGGTTCAAGGATGCCTTCGGATTTGACTTTCTCTATTGCCCCGCTTAGCTTCAGCGGATCGATGTTGAAGGTTTCCGGCTCAATATCCACGAAAACCGGGACGGCCCCGGTAAGGGCAATGACTTCCGCGGTGGCAATAAACGTAAACGGTGTGGTGAAAACCGCGTCTCCTGCCTTAACGTTCCATGCCATGAGGGGCATTAAAAGTGCGTCCGTGCCGGACGAACAGGCTACGGCGTGCCTGGTGCCCACGAAATCCCTGAGAACCGATTCCAGTTCCTGTATCTCTGGCCCCAGGATAAATTTCCCGTGCGAGAGGACAGAGAAAATTCGCTTCTCTATTTCGTTTCTCATGGCCGCCTGCTGAGCTCCCAGGTCGATAAACGGAAGATCGGAACCGGCATCTGTTAGCCATTTCTTCAGGTTTGCTTCGCCAAGCACCTTACCGCCGTTTAGTCCTGGCATATCAATACTTCTGTTTGTCCAGACCACGGTTTCTCCGGGCAGCTCGAGGGAAGCCAATATGGTGAGAGCACATCTTTTATCCGCGCATTTTTCCGGCAAAGCCAACCAGTGATGTCCCGGAGATGAAAGGGGTTTCATGGATTCGATGAAGATTTCTCCAAAGGCATTGTTTTTCCCGTCGCGGATCCGGGTTTGGAGCTCAAGCAGTGAGAAAACAGGAATCCAGAGGTTAACCCCCCGGTTTTTCAGTTCATGGAACAGATCCACCACTTCCTCATCCCGCCCCAGCAGCAAATCCAGCGCCACGTCATCTCCAATTACGACATTACGACCCATCTTTGCACCTTTCTTCCTCCACAACCACAATGATACCTAGTTTTTTCACACAGCTTCGCCAACTGGGTTACATGAAAAACACGTAACCAGGACACACTTTGGTCCCGGCAGTTGTTCATAAACAAAAGAAGCTTCATGTGATCGAACGCAACATCACACGAAGCCGCCGTGCCGGTTCCTATCCTGAGATATTACCATGGGAAGATTTAGCCAAGACCCCACGCCTTTTTCAATTCTATCGCCCTGGATCTCGATTTCTGATCCAATTTTTGTTGAATTACTTTTTCCAGGTATTCTTCAGCCTGCTTGTTTCTTCCAAGTTCATGAGACAGAATCGCC
>JALXAI010000046.1 GCA_026992215.1 Desulfobacterales bacterium
TGCCTCTCCTACCGCCAGCGCCATGGCCAGCTGGCTCTCCCTGAACTCAAAACCGGCCAGGCTCCCGGACAACAGGCCGTTATCACTGAATATCTGTTTCAACTTTTCAAACATGTTACAATAATAACGCAACAAAATGCCGGAACGCTAGGCAAAACCCGTCCGATATGATAGTATTCATATTCAACGGCATACATATGATAACATATACGATTGGTTTTATATAAAATGGCCAGGGCAACAAACGAAAAGCATCCCTTTGATATCGAAGAATACAAGAAAAGAGTAGCCCGCTACTTTGGCAAAGACAAGGAGAAGGAAAAACTCTTCAGCCAGGCTCTCAATTTTGCCGATACTCTTCACCGCGGAGTCGAAAGACAATCCGGGGAACCATATATATCACATCCGTGTGCCGTTGCCGAAATAATTTTAAAAGAATTCAGGCTCAGAGACCCGCAGCTGCTTGCCGCATCTTTGCTGCATGACGTTGTGGAAGATGTTCCCCAAGTAACCATCGGGGACATTGAGAAGGAATTCGGTACCGACGTGGCCGAAATTGTAGACGGATGCACCAAGTTAAGGTATCTTGGTGCAGATCGAGCGGCCCTGAAAGACCTTACCCACAGCAAATTTTTCCTCTCCGCAGCTAATAAGCCGGAGATACTGGTGGTGAAACTGGCAGACCGCCTCCATAACCTGAGAACCCTGAAGTTTTTGCCCAGGCCGAAAAGGCAAAGAATCGCTCGTGAAACCGTGGATATTTATGCTCCTGTTGCGGCTAAACTGAACATATATCCGCTCAAAAGAGAACTCTATCACTTGTCGCTCAGTTACTTATTCCCCAGAAAGAGCAAACAGTTGCTGGCAGAAATTAAACGGCTCAGGCAGTCAGAGATCGTGGCAGTAATCAAGAAAAACCTGGCAGAATCCCTCTCAAAACACGGTGTAGGAGCAAACATACGATCACGAGTTAAAGGCCTCGGCAACTACTACGATCCCGTAAAAAAGACCCTTTCCCCGGACAACGCGGAAAACCGGGTGGACTTTGTAATTATAATAGAAGAAGAATCACCCCTGGAATGTTATAAGGTTCTTGGCATCCTGAATCTTACCCTGCCTCCCCTACCCAGAACACTCAGGGATTTCATCGCTCACCCCAAGTCCAACGGTTACCGGAGCATACATACTAGATCCAACATAATGGGCGAACAATACCTTTTCAAGATTCGAACCCCCGAAATGGACCTGTTTGCAAACCAGGGAATTCTGGCCGAGTGGGAAAAAAGGGGGGAGTTCTCGAAGGAAACCTGGCAGGAAATTCTGGAAATTTTCCGAAATATCGGTGAGTACAAGGGTGGGGCATCGAGGCGAAAAGAGATTATAAGGGCAGCCGAAGGGGAGGAAATTATAGTGTACACTCCCAATGGCGATATTCATTATCTTCCCAAAGGCAGTATAGTCCTTGATTTTGCTTACAAAATACATACAGAGATAGGCAACTGCTGCATCGGTGCAAAAATCGGCGGCCACGTGGTAAAACCGGATCACCAGTTAAAAGACGGTGATGTTGTAGAGGTCATTACTTCGGATAAACCAACCAAGATCGTGGATATGAGGCTTGAACGACTTGCTCGTACCGCCAAAGCAAGGGTCAACATAAACAGGAAAATTAACAGGGAACGCCGGGAGTTTGCGGCGAAAGTGGGTGAATCAATCCTAAAACAGGAAATAGCTCACCACGGGTTATCAGAAGACATACTACAAAGCGATAAGGCCACGGACGTACTCGACTTCATGCGTCTTGACAACCTCAAGGAACTCTTCGTAAAAATCGGACAGGACGCTATCAAACCAGGAGCCTTCGTGTACTACTTCGTAAATATTTCCAAGGATAAAATAAATTCCAGAGAGATCAAACCCGGTTCGTTAAAACAACACAACAAGAGAAACAAGATATACGTGAATAACCTTGATTCCATATGCTACAAGTTCTCCCAGTGTTGCCACCCGTATCCCGGGCAGGATAACGTGGTGGGGCTGTTGAGTGAAAGAGGGGTATCTTTCCATCGTGAAGACTGCTTTCAACTGGTCAGATACAACGTTGATCCCTCGGATATGCTGGAAATCATCTGGGATCCTTCCACTCCCCTGGAGAATCATCAGATCAGGATAACTTTTCCGAATACTGATTCATCAAAGCTGTTTAGGGCTCTGGCCGGCGTTGATCACGACGTTGTGATCAGAAAGGTGACAAAAAAGAAGACAGTATCGAAAAAAACCCCGGTAATCGTGGATATTTCAATCCCCACAATATCCGACCTTAAGCATGTCATAAATACCCTGCCGGAAGAAAATTTCATACTGAACGTGAAGATGGAACACTGAAGAAAAGCCCTGATAACGCTCGCTAGCCGGTAACATCCTTAATAGAGTCAACGAGGATTTGCACGCCCTCTTCCACCTGGGACCTGTTGATGGTTAGCGGGGGACAAATCCGGATACTGTTTGTCCCGCAGGTGGACAGTACCAGGCCTCTTTCCGCCGCTGA
>JALXAI010000047.1 GCA_026992215.1 Desulfobacterales bacterium
TTCTTCCCTCCTCGGCAAGAAAATGGCCGGAGAACCCAGCCATGTAGTGCCTTCCCTGATATCACCTTTTGGTGGAACCGAAAGAACACCTATCAGGCATTCATCCGGCAGAGAGGTTCCCTCGGGAACAAAGGCGCTGTTACCCACGAAGGTCCTTCTTCCGATCCTGGTAGGCCGCACCCGGATCAATCCCCTGTAAACACATACGGGACCCACGTGAGCGGCATCTGCGACAAAGCTTTCGTCGTCTATCTCGAGAAGGTCAGGGGTTATGTGGGCGATTGTAGATATCTCTGCCCATTTCCCTATCTTCGTACCCAGCATCTTCAAAAATGGCGGAAGGTACAGAGTTGCATATAAAGAATCTAAAAATTCAAGACTCATCCGCATTCCCCTGTCCACGAACCACTTTCGCAGGTAAAAGGGGCTTTTAACAGGGTAAATTCCCGGTCGGATCTCTGGAAGAACGAGCCATTTTGCCAGGATTACCAGGGCACACAAGCTGAGTACAAATGATAAGCCCGCGACGGGAGTTACCAGAAGATACCAGCACCCTCCCAGGCATTTGTATACCACCCCTATTAGAAGCACTCCTGGGAAAACAGCCAGTATCGGGATCATAACCGAACCTATCACGGCAACGACGAAACCGGCGACCATTGCCATTGCCACAAGGCGTCCGGCTTTTCTGCGTGGTGTTCTCAGAAATTCTAGGATTTCCGGGTTGATTTCTTCCTGGGCACTGGCAGGAGAACCCAGCCACACCTCTCCGTGTCCTATGGTCACCCCTTCTGGAAGAAGCGATTGGTCTCCCAACCAGCTTTCGTCTTCCATCCTCGAACCCGGCATAACGACAGAGTTACTGCCTATAAAGCATCCATTGCCAATTACTACTTTCTGCAGGTGCAGAGTACCGTCGGAAACCTGATAGCCGAAAATATGGGTGCTGTCACCAATACAAGTATCATCTCCTATCTCAATCATATCAAACACATGCAAGAGATGAGTCCTTATTACGCAGTCTTTTCCAATTTTCGCTCCCATCAGCCTGGCGAAGTAATTTAGAAGGGGTGTGCCATTCAAAAAGCCGAGTGGCGCAAGGGCTATCATCTTCTGTACCAACCACCATCTGAGGAAGAACCATCCCCAAAGTGAATGACTGCGAGGCCTTGTTTTTCCCAGCAGTATCCATTTAAAAGCTATCGGCAGAAACAGAGACCAGATGAAAGTGACGCCAAACCCAGCCAGAAGAAGAAGTGTAAAGGTACCTGACACCTCCGGGTTTTTTTCGAAGACAAGAAGGGCTTTTTTGAAAAAAGCTAGACCTGGGAGTGCCAGTAAAGCTACGTACAGGAAAAGGGATGTCGCCTGAGCGATTCCAGACAGCCAGACTTTCCAGTCTGGCGCTATTTTCCTGTTTTGGGCTTCGCTTACATTTTCACATGAACCAACCGGAATGCCAGGGATATCTGATGTCTCCTCGCACGGAAAAGCACGCGCAAGGGCTTTTACAGAGGGAAATCGATAAATATCTGCGAGATTCACCGATGAGAAACAAGGATCACGCCTTAAAGCGGATACGAGCCTCGCGGCTAACAAAGAGTGCCCTCCGAGATCTTCAAAAAAGTCATCTTTTACAGATACTGTTTGAAGACCAAGGGTCTCCGCAAATATCCTGGCTAATTTTTCCTCCACTGGATTAGATGGTGGAACAACCTCCTTCCTCCTGGAAGCAAACCTGTTTCTGCTGGGAGCAGGCAGCGAGGATCGGTCGACCTTTCCACTCGGTAACGTGGGGATATCATCTACAATCTCCAGGTACGACGGAATCATGTAGCTCGGGAGCTTTTTTCTCAAAAGTTCGTATACGGCAGTCCTTAATTCACTTTCATCCATCGAAGAATTTCTTTTCACAGTTAAATACGCCACAAGTTCTGGGGAGCCTTCTGTGGGTTCCCACAAGGATACCACGGCCCTCTCGACATCAGAAACGCTCAGGATTAGTGATTCTATCTCCGACAACTCTATCCTGTAGCCTCTTATTTTTACCTGGGTATCAATTCTGCCAAGGTACTCTATTTCTCCATCCCCGGTTATGCGGCCGAGATCTCCCGACCGATAGATTCTCTTGTTAACATTGCTATCACTCTCAAGATGGATCGTCACAAACTTCTCCGCGGTTAACTCGTCTCTGTTTAGGTAGCCCCGTGCAACGCCGATCCCACCTATGCATATTTCCCCTATCTCTCCCAAAGGAACCTGTCGCAGTTCTTCGTCCAGAATGTAAATTTCGTAAGTAGGCAACGGGCGGCCGATTGTAACCCTTTTCCCCGGCCTGAGCTCACACCACGATGCTGTAACGGTAGTTTCCGTGGGACCGTAGGTGTTCAAAATCTTGAGACCAGGACGAGACCACCTCCTGACAAGTTCGGCCGAACATGCTTCCCCGCCAACAATCAAAAGTCTGAGCGTCGGGATGTTATTTTCCATTGTTTCCAGCAGGGTTGGAACACAACAAAAAACCGTTATACGGTGGCGGGCAAG
>JALXAI010000048.1 GCA_026992215.1 Desulfobacterales bacterium
CGACCAGGCCGACTTCCACCAGCTTTTTCATAGCGTTTTCTGAGACAGAAGCATAGACATCGGGTACGACGTCAATGACCTCCCCCTGGAAAATAGCTCCTCCCGCCAGGATTTGTTTTAGCTCCAACCCCGGGGGGAGTGTCTCGTAGTAGATGTTTTCCACCTCCGGGTACCGGGATCGGAAGGCATTCAATAACTCATCCATGACCATGAACTGGTTTCCGGCTACGAAAAGAACGAGATCGGCGCTCCCGGCAATCTCAAGATTGTGCAGATCATCTTTCCTGTTGGATGGAATCACTGGCAGGGTTCCTGGAAAGCTTTCCTGTGCCATTTTTACCTCTCTTGATTTTCAAGGTTGCCGGTTAGATGAAAAAAATAGTGTCATCGCATCTGGAATTATCCCTCTATTTTACGGAGAGTGTCGTAGTTTGCAAGCTGAATATTTTGCTCCTTCAGCAATTTTTTTAATTCAGGATCTATCAGGGTTTGAAGTTCTTCGACGTAGTGGTAATTCGGAGCCCCCACACCATCCGGGAGCGGGCTGGTAGCTATGTGAAAGCTCATTTCGGTGAAGCCGTTTTCGAGGTGCGGGATCGCTCTTTTTACGAATCCCTTTGTCATGTTGCCGCTTTGAAGAAGGCCAAACGTCTGCTTCGGGAAAGCGATCGGGTGATCGCGAAGCCTTCTGCGTGCCCTTTTGCCGAGAACTTTAAAAATAACGGCATACACCGCCTTGAGAAACGCGTTGCCCGAATCAATGCTCAAATGAAGGGCAAGCGATTCGTTGGGGACTCTCATTGCCTTTATGCCGTACCAGTCCATAAGGGGCAAAAGAGCGGATAAAACCGTTGGATGTAGGTGAATGTTTAAATGTCCGTCCACGTGGGTGGGAAAGATTCCTGACTCAAGGAACTTTTCCATCTGGGCTTCTATCTCTTTTCTTAGCGCAGCTTTGCATTTTTTCAGGAAGAAGAAGCGAAGTCCGGCAGTTACGGGGCTGGGATCAAAGTTTCCTCCAGCATCCACTATGGGAGCTATTTCGCTCGGGGGCAAGGCCGCTTTTCCCATCACAAGGCTCACATGAATTCCGACCCCAAGCCGGGGATTTTCCCTGGCGATGGATACCGCATCCCCAGCGGCTTCCTCGTTTATCATAAGGCTTGTGCTGGTTAGTATCCCCCGGCTGTGCGCCAGTGATACTGCAGCGTTTACCTCCGGGGCAAGGCCAAAATCGTCCGCGTTGACAATAAGATATTTCATCGGCTTTATCGATGGAGCGGCTCTGCCAGGTGGGGAAAACACGGTATTTTCGGCGGAAGATTTCAAAAAAGCCACCACCTGCCACTTTTTCAAAATATTTCATCCGATGTTACAGCCCCCGCTACCCGGTCACCGGAGCTAACCGGTCGGCCAGTTTGCCAGGATTTCCTGCCTTCGTTTTATGAATTGCTTGAACTCTTTTCCTTCCTCAAGTCGTCTCTTTCGCTCCTTGGGGTCTATGATCATGCGGAAAATTATCTTCCCGAGGCGCTTGGGGCGGTAGTAGAACTTCTTGTAGAAGGTTTCCACGGCCTTGTAGATTTCCTGCGGGCTTATTCCATCATACTTGAGATTAAAAAACTGGTAACCTCCCTCGTCCACCCAGTTTGGGTTCACAAAGTAGCCTTTTTCCTGGCACATTCGGTAAAATTCTGTTCCCGGGTACGCCGAGGCCAGTGAAACCTGTATGGTATCGGGGTCAACCTCGCAGGCGAATTTTATGGAATCTTTAATTGTTTGATGGTCTTCCTCGGGAAGTCCCAGTATGAACGTTCCATGGATTTTAATTCCCAGGTCTTTGCAGTTTCTTGTAAACCTGCGGGCCTGGTCCAGCGTTATCCCTTTTCTTATGGTCTTCAGTATTCGCGGGTTGCCCGTCTCGTAGCCGACAACCAGCAGCCTCAACCCGGCTTCTTTCATTTTGCGAAGGGTTTCGTACCTCACGTTGGCGCGCGAAGTGGTGGACCAAGTAATGCCGAGGGATTTGACCTTGTCGCAAAATTCGAGTACTCGCTCTTCGTCGGCGGTAAAGGTATCGTCGTCAAAAAAGATTTCGGCAACGTCAGGAAACAACTTCAGGGTATTTTTAACTTCTTCAATCACGTTATCTATGCTTCTCGTTCTGTACCGGTGTCCCGAGAAAGTTTGCGGCCACAGGCAATATATGCACCTGGCAGGGCAGCCTCTACCCGTGTAAAAGGAAACGTAAGGGTATAGCAGATACGGAATGTTGTAATGCCTGTACTGGAGGTCTCTGTGGTAGATATCCGTGACAAAGGGAAGACTGTCCAGGTCCCTGATAAATTCCCTATCCTCGTTGTGATATATCTTTCCGTCCTTCTGGTAGCTGAGTCCTTTTATCCGGTCCCACGGCTTTCCTTCGGCCATCTCAAGTATCGTGTAATCGAATTCTTTGCGGGCGACAAAATCGATAGCCGTGGATGCCTGCAGGGTTTCTTCGGGCAACACGCTGGGATGGGGACCTACCATCCCTACCAATA
>JALXAI010000049.1 GCA_026992215.1 Desulfobacterales bacterium
TGATAAACGGAGTGTTCAAGTCTCTGTTTCTAATCGAAAATTGTCCCTGCCGTGCTCGCTTGATTTTTCCGAGCTTGCTGTTGGAGTCCCTGGCAAACTTAAGCGCAACTTCACGGGCTTTCCTGGTAGCCTCTTCTATCATCGCCGGTTTGATTTCGTTGAGCCTGGTAAAGAGGAACTCCGTTTTCGATTCGTAGCTTTGACCGCTGATAACAATACCGTGTCTTCCCAGATCAATTAATTTTTTCATGGTTTCTCTTACCCGGTCAACTTTTTTGGTATAGACGGTAACCGTGGCCCTCCCCAGGTACCGGAACCTTATTCTATCGCTGCTGGAATAGCTTTGTGCCTGCTTATCCGTAATCGACGGTGCCGAAATCGAAATTTCCTTTTCGGAAAAGCCATTCTTTTTTAAAAAGGCCACCACCTGGGAGTACTGGTCTTCAATTCTCTGGAACAGGGCGGTCAGGTCATTGTCAGTGACGTCAAACGTAATAGGCCATATGGCAACGTCAGCCGGGACCTCCCGTTCGGCAAGTCCCTTCACCACAACGGTACGGTCAAGCTTCTTGATTTTCACCACGCCGGTCGACAGGAAATAGCCAAGAAAAATCAGGCCGATACAGATAAACGCTCCGAGTATCAGTGCTTCGGTGTTTCTGGATTCTTTCATGCATTCCCCCTTTTTTTACTGCTACACTATAAAAAGGTCCGCATACGCGCGGACATGATGCCCGTCGAGTACGTGGAAGGTGCGTATTTTTTTTAGCGCCACCGGTGAAAACATCCCGATGGGCAGGTAGACCAGGTGTTTGCCGTACCGGCTTGCAAAGGAATAACAGCAGGCCCTGGGAGGTTTTGCGGCAATGTAGGCCACCTTTTTTTCTTCGCAGTAATCTATGGCCGCCAGGAGCAACCTCTCCGCCTTCGTCCTGGCTATATCGAAGAAGCTGTCCTTCCAGATATCGTACATCCTCATGGGAGGGTAACTCAGCATGAATCCCCCGTACTGGCACCTGCTAATTCCCGGCCCTACCAGGTGCTCTCCGG
This sequence comes from Desulfobacterales bacterium, assembly GCA_026992215.1. GTDB lineage: Bacteria > Desulfobacterota > Syntrophobacteria > B119-G9 > B119-G9 > B119-G9. Next base: position 1,051 of record JALXAI010000049.1, read on the forward strand.
CGGGAGTAGCGTAAAAGGCCATATCGGATTCCTGGTCATGCTCACCAAGCCATGTAACCTTCCAGGGAAATTTTTCCTTTCCCCCCGGTGGAGGTTCATCTTCATCGAAGATCAGGACAAGCGAGCCCACGTTTCCCCTTACCGGCAGGTTTTCCTTTACGTATATCTTTCCTTCGTGCCAGTGCCTGAGCGTCTCTCTCATATCGAGCCCATCGAGCAAGGTGCAGACAAAAGGCTGTACCCGGGCGTTTTCTTCTGAAAGTACCTGCTTTACCTTTTTCTTTACGTAGTCTCCCCACGACTCAACCACGAGATCTTCCGGAGGATATGAACAGATAAACTGTCCCTGCCAGAGCTCTTTCCATTCTCCCGGTCTTCTCTCGCGTATCCGCTTTTTCACCGGCACTTTCATCAAGCGTTTCCGCCTCTTGATGCGAAACCGCCGGTAAAACTTGATCTTTTTCTGATTAAGCAGGAGCTCTTCGGGTCTCACCTCCACTACAGGCAGTTTCCCTTCATGATCCTGCCACGGATAAGTGCTCCCAAGCTCCCACACTTCGTACGCGTAGTTGTCATCCGCGCCTCCCCTTGCAGCTATCAACAGCTGGTAAAAATCGGGGGTAAGGTACCCCTGTACCAGGGCATAATTGCGGGCAAACTTGTGAATTATCCTGAACTGGTAAGGTTTTATCTCCTCCCGGTAATTTTTCCGGTACTTCTCCGCCGCCTCCTTCAACAACCTGTCCATGGAAACAAGCCGGTCAAAGGGCGGAGGCGCCAGGGGATCTTCAAGCCACTCGTTTTGAATATCTTTTCTGCTTCTTTCGTAGTCGGCTACGATATACGGGATCTCCGATAGGATTTCCCTGCTGGATCTTTCATGCAACTGGGCCAGTATGACGTCACTTCTTTTTATCCGTCCTATGGGCTGGGCATGGGGTTCATCCAGTTCAGAGAAGATCCTTCCGAAATGCGCCATTCCCACCACGAAAAGTACCCGCTTGTGCCGCGCGCTAAGTCTACGAAGATGATAAAGCATCGTCTTTTCTCTCAAGTAATCAATGCGATCCGGTGCCAGCTGCGTCAGCTTTTCACTGCAGAGCTCGCAATATTTCCTGTATCCGATCTTCGTAATGGAGTAGGAATCCGGGAACGCTTCGCGACGATACGGGTACCCCTCGATATCCCTGTCAATACAATAGCATGCTACGCCGTGCTCGATCCCCAGCCTGAGGGCTTCCACGGAGGGATCGCAGGGTTCCAGGGGAAGATAGACCGTTGTACCATCCCTTTCTTCGTAAAGAACAACCGATATGAGAGGCAGGCGTTTAACCCCTCTGAATATTATTTGTTCAAGGGTTCTGGGAAGTTCCACGGCAATGGCATCAGGCCTGAAAAGGGCAAAATGCCTTATCACTTCCAGGCTGAATTCAATGCGCCCGTGCAGGACCGGCACAAAACAGACGTTACCCTTTACAAACAGCTCTATGTCT
>JALXAI010000050.1 GCA_026992215.1 Desulfobacterales bacterium
ACATCTCGCGCCTGGTTAAGGAGCATCTCTTTTCCGTTGCCTTTATATTCCCTAACTCCTGGAGATCCGCAGTCATTCCATGGCTCGCGAGGATCCCTGTTCGTGTCGGACTCTCACGAAGATACCGCGAGATCTTTTTTCTTACTCATTCAAGAGAGCCAGAACGGGATTTCAAGCAGAAACACCAGGTTTATTATTATCTGAGCATTGTGAGTATACTAAATCCCGAAACACGGAAATACCGTGGGGAACTAGTGAAAACTCCATTTCTCGATTCCACCTCCGGGGACTTTCCCGACATTGCCTCCCTGGCAATAAAATACGGCCTTGATCCGCGGAAACTATGGTTTGCACTGGCTCCCGGTGCCAGCTACGGAGATGCAAAACTCTGGTGGCCGGATCGATTTTCAGCAGTAGCGACCCGGATTGCCGCGGAATTCGGCGCACAGGTTATTATCCTGGGGAGCTCTTCCGATTCCGGGACGGCGTCCCGGATAGCTTTAAACGCCAAAGCGGACGTTATTGATCTCACCGGAAAAACAACACTCTTGGAAGCCATGGGATTCCTTCGACACTCAAGGGTTCTACTTACCAACGATTCCGGACTGATGCACGTGGCTGCAGCACTGGGAGTACCACTGGTCGCTATCTTCGGATCGACAGATCCGGTTCGTACCGGCCCCTTTGGTGACCCCGGTATTACCACGGTGCTGGAGGCCACCGTGGAGTGCCATCCGTGTTTCCAAAGAGTGTGCCCAGGAAAAGGCAAAATATGCATGACGGAAATTGAGGTGGAAGATGTAATGAAAAGTATAAGGCGCCTGTGGTCCGGTTGAAAATGCTATATCATTGCATCAATAGAGTTTCCCGATAGCCAAAAAAAAGTATATGTGGTATACACGTTGTAGTAGAATGATTTGCCGGGAACGTGAGTTGCCTTTCCCGGTCAAGGGTAAGTGCAATTTGAGGATACTGGAGTAAAAAGACGCCATAATGACTCGTAATCCCCGAGGGAAAAAAGTACTGGTAATTTCAGCCGTTCTGCTGTACCTTTCGGCGTTCTTGTTTTCGTGTATAACAACTGACGAGCAAACCAAGCAGAGAAAGCTTGTCTCGGAACACGGCATATACAAGAACCCGAAGAAAACGGAAGCGCTGTTCTACTACCTGGAAGCTCATCAGTTTATACATAAAAACAAAATCGACAGGGCCATAAAAGCCCTGGAGAAAGTTCAACAGCTGGATCCAAAGGCATCGACAGTAGCCTCCGAGTTGGCTCTCCTCTATCTTCGAGCCGGGAAGATAGATAAAGCTATCGAGGCAATCGAAAAGAGCGTAAAAAATAACCCCGACAACGTCGATAACCTGCTGCTTCTTGGAGGCATCTATTCCAGCCTGGGCAGGACCAAGAAAGCTATTCAAGTTTACCGGAAAATCGTAAAATTAGATCCTTCCCAGGACAAGGTATACCTGCTTTTGATGACGTACTATACCAAGGAGAAACAGTATGATAAGGCATTGAAGATGCTTAATGAAATAGCCAGGTTGAAGAAGCGCAAAGACCTGGTTACCTATTACCGTGGCCAGATTTACCTGGACATGGGTAAAACCCGAGCAGCTATCAGGGAATTCAAAAAAGCTCTCAAAATCAACCCTGATTTTGAAGACGCAGCCCGGGATCTGGGTTACGTATATGAAACAAATAAGAAATACGGGGAAGCGGAAAGAGTTTATAGAAACTTCTTGAAAAGAAACCCGGATAACATTCACGTCAGAATGCGCCTCGCGAATTTGTATCTCAGGGAAGAAAAATATAACCTCGCACTGAAAGAATTTCGCAGGATAGAGCAACTGGACAGCACCAACATGAGCGCAAAGCTCAAAATCGGCGTGATCCTGCTCAAACAGAAGAAGATACAGTCGGCGGTTCGTATTCTGAGCACCGTTGTACAGGCTGATCCGGACAACGCCTATGCCAAGTACTATCTGGGAGTGGGCTACGAAGAGCTTGGCAAGGTCCCGGAAGCTATAAGAATTCTCGAGAAGATTCCCCCGGATAGTCTCCTGTGGGAAGAATCCAGGTTGAGACTTTCTCTCATTTACAAGAAAATTAACAAACCGGATGAGGCTTACCGAGTGCTTCGGGATGCCATAAAAGCGAGGCCGGATGTGCCAATGCTCTATGTTTACCTCGGAGCATTGTACGAAGAAAACGGGAAGTACGATGAAGCAGAGAAATATCTGCGTGAAGGGCTAAAGATACAGCCCACTAACACCGAACTCATGTTCAGGCTGGGAGTGCTGCTGGATAAGAAGAAAGAAAAGGACAAGGCACTCAAAATGATGCGGGAGATACTGAGACAGAATCCTCATCACGCAGACGCGCTGAATTACATCGGCTACTCGTATGCAGAGCTAGGGATCAAGCTTGAGGAGGCAAGAAGCTTAATAGAAAGGGCTCTCAAGGAAAAGCCACACAACGGCTACATTCTGGACAGCCTGGCGTGGGTTTATTACAAGATGAAAAGGTACCGGGAAGCCCTCAAACACATAAAAGAAGCCCTTAAGTATACACCGGATGATCCTATCATAAACGAACATCTTGGCGATATTTACAGCGCGCTCAAGCAGTGGCAAAAAGCCCTGAGAAGTTACGAGAAGGCACTGCAACTTAACCCGGAAAATCCCGGAAAAATAAAGGCAAAGATAGAAGAGGTCAAAAAACACATGAAGGGGCGTTAGAACTGTTTCACAAGGGTGTATTCCAGTTCCGAACCACCCCGAACCTCCACGTAATCGGTTTTAGCAATGCTCAAAAGACTTGACGGCGCCAGTTTTCGTTGCGAATTTCTCTTTTTCATTATCGTGGTATTGTTGCTCGCCGGTTGTGCTTCCATCTACAAAAAACCCGTTATCACACGTGAGACCCCGCGGGTTCGCAAGGGAGAGCACATAGATGCCAGGAAACTGGTAAACTATCTCGAGAATCAACCCGAGCTGGAGAGCTTTAATGCAAAAGGCAAAATAAGCATTCGTACCAACAAGTGGTCAGGCTCGGGACGGGTATTCATAGCCGGAGTTTACCCTTCAAAACTTCACTTCGAGGTTTTCGATTTTTTTGGCAACCCGAAATGGGTGATTAATGCGACCGGGGACAGGGTAGAAGCGATGAACGTGGCAACAAAGGAGCTTTTCGTAAGTCGCAATACGCGTGATCTCATGAACGGTCTTTTTGCCATCCCCGCGGACCTGGACGAAATCTTTTTCTTCTTCACCGGGCAACGTCCCCCTGTTAACTGGTCATCGGCGAGACTGTTGCCGGCTGACAATGAGCCATATCTACTCCTGGAAGCTACCAATCATTCCCTGGATAACTGGCTGCTTTTCCTGAACGTTGCCAATCTCAGCATAGAAAAAACAGTAATATGGCATCGGGCCGACCACACAAGGTTGCGTATTACTTTCGGCGACTACCAATATCTGAACAGCTACCATGTTCCCTACACGAGAACCCTGGAGGTTAGAGACGCCGAGATGAAAATAACATACAAGAATTTCAAGGCGAACCAGACATGTAACGACAGCCTTTTTCGGCTCAAAAGGCCAAGGAACGTGAAAATTATCAGGGTTGGACTTTTGAATTCACCTCGTTAAAGCAAAGGAGGTACCGAAATGAGATTCGCAGCCGACAGCATGCTTGGTAAACTGGCAAAGTGGTTGCGACTCATGGGACATGATACCGTCTACCTGGGTAGATCTGACATAAAGAAAATCAAAGCGGCCCTTGATGAAGGGAGGATTTTTCTTACAAGGAATACCAGGTTATACGACCTTGCCACCAGGAGGCTATGTGAAAAAAGGAAAATTTATTTTGTTCAGGCAAATCATCCGAAAGAACAACTCAGGGAGGTTGCTTCCAGGTTTAACATACCTTTAACCAGAACTTTTCGACTGTGCTGTGTTTGTAATTTCGCCTTAAAGAGGGTTTCAAGGCAAATAGTTAAGGATCTTGTCCCCGAATATATCTATTTCAATCACAAGACCTTTTACTTTTGCGCAAAGTGTGGCAGAGTATACTGGCCGGGAAGTCATGCAAAGAGAATAAGTGAAACTCTGGCTGACTTGTTGCCTGTAGAATAGAATTACGGAATTCAGCAGGAGTATGAAAGGAGGGAACAGATGGATATTCTGAAAGTGATCCTGGGAAAGGCAAAAATTATCTGGTACTTGCTGATGAGGTACTTTTGTGTCACTTGGGCCTGGCTGTCTAAAGTGATATCCATTAGGATTCAAAGGATGAAGCAGGCCGGAACCGACAGGAAAATGGAAAAAGCTTTCAGGGAGCTTGGCAAAACCGTTTTCCAGCTCTACCAGGAAGGACAACAAAACCTGCTTGAGTCGTCGGAGATCCAGGAACAGCTGTCGAGGATCCAGCAACAGCTGGGAAAGAAGAATATGCTGGATGACAGGATCAGAGAGATTGAGGAAGCTTACAAGCAAAAGGTTGCCGGTGCCAAAGAGAAATACGAAAGAAGAAAAGCGGGAAGCGCTGCGTCACCCGCGGAGGAACCGGAAGAACCGGGAGCGGAAACCGAAACGCCCGAAGGTGAAAGCGAAGAAAGTTCTGAGGCCCGGGGCTAAAATGTTGCCGGTTTGGGTGGCAATAGCTGAATGCCGCCCTTACCGGCTCTATCTTTCCCGAAAGACCTGGCTGAATTTGTGTTTTTTGTAAGGGAGCAAAAATAATTCTTAAATCCTGCGGTTAATTTTTACTACCCTCGGATTTACTTCCCGCAAGCAGGTAGGCTTCTATAAACCTGTCTATATCTCCGTCCAGCACCGAGTTTACATCACCTATTTCCACCAGGGTTCTGTGATCTTTTACCAATCGGTAAGGTTGCAATATATACGACCTTATCTGGCTACCCCACGCAATTTCGTCCATGCTTTCATGGATCTGTTGCTTTTTTTCCATCTGCTTTCTTTTTTCGAGCTCATACAGCCTGGCGCGGAGAACCTTCATGGCCATGTCCTTGTTCCGGTGCTGCGATTTCTCGTTCTGGCACTGAACGACTATACCCGTGGGCAGGTGAGTTATCCGTACCGCTGAACTGGTTTTATTCACGTGCTGCCCACCTGCCCCGCTCGCACGGTAAGTATCTATCCTCAAATCACCCGGCTTGATTTCTACTACTATATCCTCCGCCACCTCGGGGAACACCGATACAGCGGCAAAGGACGTATGCCTTCGCCCGCTGGCGTCAAAAGGAGAAATTCTAACGAGCCTGTGAATACCGGTTTCAGATTTCAACAGACCGTATGCATACGGACCGCTGATAGCAACGGTTGCACTTTTAATTCCCGCTTCTTCACCGGGTTGCAAGTCAATGATGTGCGTTTCAAATCCCTTCTTCTCAGCCCAACGCAAGAACATCCGAAGCAACATCTCTGCCCAGTCCTGCGCCTCAGTTCCCCCGGCTCCCGCATTGATGTTAAGGATAGCGTTTTTGTCATCGTCGGGACCGCTGAACATGCGCTCCATCTCGAGTTGTCGAACCCGCGCGTCAAGCTCCTTTATTTTGTCCCTGACTTCCTTGAGGGTTTCCTCATCATCCTCCTCGATGGACATCTCCAGAAGAATCCCGGTATCTTCCAGATCCTGCTCCAGTTCCTCAACTCTCTGGATTATCTGTCCGATCACAGACCTCTCCTTTAACACCTCCCTGGCTGACTCCTGGTCATTCCAGAAGTCCTGTTTCCCCATTAACTTTTCCAGTTCCTCGAATCGCTTCTTCTTACTCTCGAGGTCAAAGATACCCTCGTAAAGCTTTAAACCGCTCTGATACCTCTTTCAACTTGCCTTTAAGTTCAAGTTCCATTTATTTCTCCTTTTCCGTGGATTCATTCTTATTTTATCATACAATGCATATAGTAACACAAGCATAGAACACCAGATGCAAACACCTGCCAGGATATCACCCGTGACAGCATAAAGGCTCACCAGTGCCGGTATCGCAACCTGCTTCACGAGAAATCCCTTTTTATTCAGCGGGATAACGCCGCGAATTTTCCCCTCCGCGTCTATAAATGCGCTTATCCCGGTATTGGTACAGCGCACCAGGGGTAAGCGAGTTTCAATCGCCCTTGCCTGCGCCATTTCCAGGTGCTGGTAGGGAGCACCAGTATCCCCGAACCATGCGTCGTTGGAAATATTTACCAGCAAGTTGCTGCCAAGTTTGCGTTTCTTTAAGGCGAGTTCAGGAAATATTACCTCATAACAGATAAGTGTTCCAACCTTTATTCCCCCTATGTCGAATAATTTCTGCTGCTCCGAACCGGCTGAAAAATCACCCACGCCTTCGGCTAACCGGTGGACGAAAAAGAGCAGCTTTTTGAGCGGGACGTACTCGCCAAAGGGAACCAGGTGTTCCTTGGCATAAACTCCTGTTATTCTGCCCCGGGGCGAAGCAAGCAATGCCCAGTTATAGTAGTGAGGCTGGGAATTCCTGTATTCCAGGCCTGGAGACCCGAATAACAGGTAGATTCCATACCTCTTTGCTATTTTAAGCACCTTGAGGCTCATGTCAATGTTAACCCCGAAATAAAAAGGAACCGCGGTCTCAGGCCACACAACCAGGCTGGGATGTCCAGTTTCGATGGCCTCTTTCGTCAATTCACCGTACCTTCGAACGGTGGTTTCCTGGAATTCCCTGTCCCATTTAAGATCCTGGGGTATATTCCCCTGAACTATTCCCACCTTAATAGATTCGGAAAAATCCATGGACTTATCCACGAAATGCAATCTTCTGATCCCATAAATGTAGTTTGCTGAAAACAGCACAAGAAATACTGTAACCTCAAGAGCAACCTTTCTGTTAAAACCGTGTCTTATAAACGAATGGAGGACACCGTTGCCAAAAACCAGGAGAAAAGAAATCCCCAGGACACCGAAAACATCCATGGACTGTACTGCCGTATGCCAGGGGATTTGACTGTAACCGATAAGCCCCCACGGAAAGCCGGAAAAAAGGTGCCCCCGGCCGTATTCCGCGCTGACCCATGCTACTGCCATCGCAATGCCCGGAGGAAAAAACCACTTTCTTTTCAGGAGCTTGTATACGAGGCAGGAAATTGCAGGAAATAGGGAAAGGTATGAGGTCAATAAAAGAAGCGTTACAACACCAAGAGGCATGGGAACCTTCCCGTAATGGTTTACAACGTGGTATATCCAGTAAAGAAGGGATGTGAAATGGGAGATTCCCGTCAACCAACCAACCCAGAAAGACTCCCTGTACCCCAGACCCTCCAGGGATAGGAGCAGAGGAACTAGAGCCACCCATGCCAGGGGAAACCAGGAAATCTTCGGAAACGACAGCGTGAGCAATATTCCGCTCAAAAGCGGGTAGAGAAAACTTTTTTTATTAAACAGTGTCCTTGATCCCATGGCGCGAAAAAAAAGCTGCTCATTCGAGCAGCCGTGGTAAAGATCATAAAGTTGCCAAACAGGGACTTCCAGTACGAAAACCCAACTACCACATGTGCCAGGTAGCCGCCTTTTTAAAATTCATTTCCCGCAGAGCCACTGCTTCTCCCCGGCTTGTTGAATGGAAGATCGCACGCACTCTTGCTGGTCATCCCCTGAGAAGTTGCATTAACAAAAATATGTTTCCACAGGTGTTTCAACGTAAGTGAGTGCGCGAAATGTTCGGGGTCGAGGTTCTCCATGAAGCAAGCCCTGGCCTAAAAAACGCTGTTACACACCCTGGCAAAAAGCTACAAACCGGTAAGGCCTTTTCATGCAACACCAGAGCCGCTTTTTAATGCGAATAGAGTTCGGCAGATTCTCCTTTTCCCACTCTTCTTACCCTTACCCTTCTGACCCTTCGATCATCAGCCGCTTCAACAAGCATTTCAAGATCGTTAAACCGAATTACCTCGTTAACCTCCGGCACCCTACCCAGCAAGCTTATGATAAATCCTCCGATGGTCTCGAATTTGCCCTCCGGCACCTCTTCATTAAAGAATTCCATAACATCTTCGATATCAACTCTAGCATCCGCTATAATTGTATCATCGTCAACTTTTACAAGTCGCTTATCGTCATAATCGTATTCGTCCTGGATTTCCCCGATAATTTCCTCGATAATGTCCTCCATGGTAAGTATGCCGGAAGTGCCCCCGTATTCATCCACCACCACGGCCATATGGGACTTCTTGTTTCTCAAATCCCTGAGGATTTCACTGATCTTCTTGGTTTCAGGCACAAAGTAAGGATGCCGAAGAATCTTTGTCCAGTCAAAGTTATCCTGGCCCCAGAAAGGTAATAAATCCTTGGCGTGAAGTATACCAATAATATTGTCAATGTTGTCTTCGTATACCGGTATTCGGGAGTGCCCCCTGTCAACGATCAAGTCAATGAGTTCCGAGACCCTTGCTGTTTTGCTGATGCATACAGCATCGATACGAGGAACCATGATTTCCCGGGCAACCTTGTCACGAAAAGAGAAGATGCTCTGAATCATCTCCCCTTCATCTTCAGTGATAAGCCCCTGCTGTTC
>JALXAI010000051.1 GCA_026992215.1 Desulfobacterales bacterium
AATGGTGAAAACCCCCTTGCGGTCCTCGGTGGCTCCCGTGAAAGCTCCCTTTTTGTGGCCGAACAATTCGCTCTCAAGCAGATCCTTCGGTATGGATGCACAGTTTATCCTGACAAAAGGCCCCTTTCTACGAGGTGAAGCCGCGTGAATGGCTCTGGCCGCAAGCTCTTTTCCAGTCCCCGATTCTCCCTGGATAAGCACGGCGCTGTCCGTAGAAGCCAGCACCCGTATCTCGTCGCGAACTTTTTTCATTGCCGCCGAATTTCCCAGCAGCTTGTAGACGTAAGCTTCTTTTTTTCTCTTCTCCGACATGGCCTGATCCACCACTTCCAGAAGCTGGCCGTGATCTACGGGCTTTGTCAAAAAATCATATGCCCCCATCTTCATCGCTTCCACAGCGGTAGCCACGCTTCCGAAGGCAGTCAGGATGATACAGGGAATTGCAGGATAGCGCTGATTTCGAAACTTCAATACCTCCGTTCCTCCCGCGGGCTTCATTTTAAGGTCCGTTACAACCACGTCAGGCTCCCATCTTTCCAGGCAGGCGATCCCAGCAGATCCGTCCGCCGCGGTCTTAACGCTGTATCCCGCTTCTTCGAGCACAAGTTCCAGGACTCTTCGCAATTTTCTTTCATCTTCTATGAGCAAAACTTTTCCTTTCATCCTCTCTCACCGTTCGAAACTATAGGAAATTATAAATTATTGCCGAAACCCTTTTCGGGAAGCCTTATCCCGAATTTTCCTCCGAAAGAACCGGCAAACCAGTGGTAGCAAGGGGTCTTAACGGAAGTTCAATAAGCGCTACGGCTCCTCCGTCGGGATGGTTTTCAAGCCTGATTGACCCGTTGTGAGCGGTGACAATCTGGTGACATACCACCAGCCCGAGGCCAATACCGTCTTCTTTCGTTGTAAAAAAGCTCTTGAAAAGGTTTTCCCTGTCTTCCTCGCGTATACCCGGCCCCGTATCCTTCACCGAAATACACATCCTGTCTCCCCCTCTTTTCGCCTCTATTACAACTTCTCCCCCATCCGGCATCATTTCTTCGCTGTTCTTGATCAGGTTAAACAGCACCTGGGTAAGCTGGCGAAGGTCTCCATACATGATGGGCAAGTAGTGCTCGGTCCTGCATCTTATAGCAACCCTGGGATTATGCTCGCACGAACTTTTCCAGCGATCCACCAGGCCCGGTAACTCCCTTGATAAATCTATCTGGTGAAAGTTCGGAGGCGGTTGTTTCGCGAGACCTAAAAGGCTCTGGATGGATACGTTGAGATGTTCAATCTCTTCCAGGATGTACTGCAGCATCTCCCGTTGCACTTCCGGGGACCTCGTTTTCTCCATGAGGTACTGGGCCGAACTGTGTATGATGCCAAGGGGGTTTTTGAATTCATGTGCCACCATGGAAGTCATTTCCCCAACCAGGGCCATCTTTTCCTGCTTAACCCTTTCATTGAAAAGCTCTTCTATTTGCCGCTTGCTCTCCACCAGTGACGCATGACGCCTGGCATTTTCGAGGGCAATGGCGCTCTGATTCGCCAACGCTTCCATTAGCTTTATATCATCCCTCGAAAACCGCCTCCCATCTTTTCGAAACCCGATAAACAAAAGCCCCGATATCCCGGCGGCAGTACCCATGGCCAGCACCAGGCTGTATCCCGCCTGCCTTATTTCCCTGAGTTCCCTCGCGAGTTCATCTCCCACGTCAACCCGATCGGTCATGATGTAACGGACCCTCGGATCGCCGAACAAAGCAACCAGAACGCTTTTTGTCCACGGAGACGATCCGAACCGAAGGTTTTCGGGATACAACCTCGAATGTTTCTTCCCGAGCAACATAACCGCGACGGAATCCACGTTGATCTTGGCAGGCAATTCTTCAACAACCGTGGTTATAATCTCTTCCAGGGAAAGCAGCCCTGATACTTTCTTGCTAAACCGGTGAAGGAGTTCGGCGGGTACAGGCCTGTAGCGGAAAAAGAGCCTTTCTACAAGCCCTTCCATGCGCTTTTGAAGCGGATAAAACAGGATCACGCTGGCAACAAAAAACAGAAGGAAAAGTTCTTCCTGAAGCGTCTGATTTCCGAATAGCCATCTTTTTAATCCGGCGAGGAAAATGGAATAAAATACGAGTATTATTACTGTTAAAAGCCCGTAGGAAATGAACCTGGAAAGAAGCCTGTCCACGTCAAAGAGATGATGGAGTACCAGTACGTAGAAGTAAACAAGTGGCAAAACGAGGAAAAATATGGTTACCAGCCGGAAAGAAACAGCCGGGCGATCAAACAGGATATTAGGCAGCAGGTAAAGCAGCAGATAAGGCGCAAAACTAATCCAGTAAGCCACAATGAGCGGTTTCAGGCGTTTTCTGTCAAAATCATTCTTCGCGTTCCTGTAATCCCACCATTCTTTAACAAAAACAGCACAAACGATGGGCACGAGAAACAAGTTTCTCATCCGCTGCAGCCAGCCCCAGAAAGCAACACTCTTGCCGGCAAGTAAAAAAGATGCTCCTATCGTCACCACGGGCGGAAGAAGGTAA
>JALXAI010000052.1 GCA_026992215.1 Desulfobacterales bacterium
CTCGGGAAATCTTCGGTGCTGTCACCGGCCTCTGCCATCTTTTCCAGGGAAGGTCTGCACTGCCAGCCGCTTTTTTGGGCGTGTATTGCCACACCAATGGCACCTATGGAAGTATGGTGGTCCGGAACTATGAGTTCGGGATAATAGTGCCTGAAGGCCCTTACCTGCAACGCGTTGCTTGCCACGCCTCCTATAAATATAATCGGTTTTTCCAGCTTTTGGTTGGAAACAATGGTACTGATGTAGTTTGCGGCGTTTCCGTAATGGAGTCCCGCGATTATGTTTTCGAGACTTTCCCCTTTGTTTTGCAAGTGTATCATGTCCGACTTGGTAAAAACCGTACACCGACAGGCCACCGGAGCGGGATCCTTGCTTTTCATTCCAAGTTCTATGAAGTCCCTGAGCGTTTTCTCGATGTGGTCGTACGAAAAGTCGATCTCTTCGCCGTAGATGGAAGAAGAAAGACGTTCGGCCTGCTGGTCTATAAACGAACCGGTTCCGGCAGCACACGGGCCGTTCATGTTGAAAGATTCAAGTTCCCAGTCCCCGTCATGGTACCTGATACGAAACAGGCATGCGTCCTGTCCTCCCATGCTGATAATCGTTCGGACTCCCGGAACAATATGGCATGCCCCCACCACCTGGGTTATGGAATCAAACTCGTAGGGTATACCAAGCTTCTGGCTTATTACCTTGCCGTGAATACCCGTTATGGCAACGGATTTTATATCTTCTTCATGAAAGTCATCGTATACTTCTGCTATGATCCTCTGCACTTCTTCCATGAAGCGTCCGAAATGCCGCAAATACGGGTATTCCTTTACAATGTTTAGTTCTTCATTGATTACCGCGCAATTTATACTGACCGAACCAACATCGATACCTACGTAAAACATGGCATTACCTCAGACCAGATTCATTGGGTTGACCGGAAAAACAACAAATTGACTGAACTTGTGTATCATCTTTACTATGAGCAGGTCCCTCAGGGTTAATAATCCAGTAATTGCTCATATTTACCAGCGTACACAGTCAAACGAGAGGAGTAAGAGAATATTTTAAACAAAATTAATAATTTAGGGTGCGCTTGTCAACATAATTATTGGAATAAAGGCTCAAAACACCTTTGCGCCGGGCATATTTGCTCCTTTTCCCTTGCTATGGACAGCTTAATGAATTAAACATAACCTAAAAATTCAAAAACATCACCATCTTTCTTGTTATCCGAAAGACGGAAGGGAGTTGACGCTATGAGAAGTGATTTAATGAAAAAGGGCGTGGAAAAGGCACCTCACCGGTCGCTGTTCAAGGCGATGGGATATACCGACGAAGAACTCAGCAGGCCGCTGATCGGCGTTGCAAACTCGGCTAACGAGATTATCCCCGGTCACATTCACCTGGATAGAATAGTTGAAGCCGTAAAAGCCGGGATCCGCGCTGCCGGCGGCACTCCCGTAGAATTTTCTACCATCGGGGTTTGCGACGGTATTGCGATGAACCACCAGGGAATGAAATACTCGCTGGCAAGCCGGGAGTTGATTGCCGATTCCGTGGAAATAATGGCCATGGCCCATCCCTTCGATGGCCTGGTTCTTGTCCCCAACTGTGACAAAATAATACCCGGCATGCTCATGGCAATGTTGAGGCTGAACATCCCTTCCATTGTTGTGAGTGGCGGTCCCATGCTTGCAGGGAAAAGAGGCAAGGAAAGGATCGACCTGATTTCCGTGTTCGAAGGTGTGGGTGCGTGTAAATCGGGTAAAATCAGTGAGGAAGAGCTTCTGGAGATTGAAAACGAAGGATGTCCCACGTGCGGTTCGTGCGCGGGAATGTTCACGGCCAATTCCATGAATTGCCTTACGGAGGCTCTCGGGCTGGGATTACCCGGAAACGGCACTATCCCTGCCGTACTTGCTGCCAGAATAAGGCTTGCAAAACTGGCCGGCATGAAAGTAATGGAACTGGTTGAAAAGAATATTCTCCCAAGAGATATAGCCACGGAGGAAAGTTTTAAAAACGCGATCTCCGTGGATATGGCGCTGGGTTGTTCCACCAACACGGTGCTTCATGTGCCGGCCATAGCGCACGAGGCGGGCATAGAACTTGACCTTGAGCTTTTTAACGAAATAAGCGGAAAGACCCCTCATCTGTGCAGTCTTCGACCTGCCGGGCCCGTTTTCCTTGAGGATCTTAACGCTGCGGGCGGTGTTCAGGCGGTAATGGCCGAGCTGTCGAAAAAAGGCCTGATAAACCAGGACGTGCTTACAGTGACGGGGAAAACGGTTGGTGAAAATCTTAAAAATATAAAGGTACTCGATTATAATGTCATAAGGCCTATAGACAATCCCCATAGCGAGGAAGGAGGGCTTGCAATTCTTTTTGGCAACCTTGCGCCGCAGGGAGCCGTGGTAAAGCAATCGGGGGTGGCACCGGAAATGATGGTCAACACGGGGAGTGCCAGGGTTTTTGAGTCGGAAGAGGAGGCTGCCACGGCCATACTCGGAGGCCGGATCAAGCCCGGTGACGTGGTGGTAAT
>JALXAI010000053.1 GCA_026992215.1 Desulfobacterales bacterium
GATATCACGTTGAAACCCGCACTTTTCAAAATGTAGGCATGGAAGTTACGAACCATCTCTGAATCATCAACAATAAGTACCGCCTTTGACATTCTAGTCCTCCACCTTTTGATACACGATTAGTCCGTTTTTGCGTCTTAATTTAAAAGCGGACGAGATCCGACTCATGGATTCCGAGTGTCCCAGAAATATGTACCCCCCATTGTTCAAGCTCTCGTAAAAGTTGCTCACCACGGCTCGACGAGAATTTTCGTCAAAGTATATCAGCACATTTCTGCAGAAGATGAAGTCCATTCCGGACATCAGTCTCATCTTCTTCTCGTCCATCAGGTTCAGGTGGCGGAACTTCACCGGTTTTTTAACGATGTATTTTACCTTGTAGCTGTCCCCGTCCTTGATGAAGTACTTTTCAAGGTACTCTTCCGGAACATCTTTTACGGAACGCTTCGAGTAAACGCCTTTTCGCGCCTTTTGAAGTACTTTTGTATCGATGTCCGTGGCGATTATTTCCACGTCCCACGTATGATACCTGTCCACCATTTCCAGCAGGATGATGGAAAGGGTATATGGTTCTTCACCGGTGGAGCATCCCGCAGACCAGATCCTGAGCTGCTTCCGGTCCTCTCGTTCTTTCGCGGCACAGACTTCCTGCAGGCAGTTTTCCGCGAACACGGCGAGCTGGTCAAATTCCCGGAAGAAGTAGGTCTCGTTTGTGGTGAGGAGATTGATCAGTTCCTGGAACTCTTTTCCGTTAGGATCACCGTATTTTAATCTCCACAGGTATTCCTTTGGACTTTCAATGCCGAGGATATTCATGCGAGTCGCCAGCCGTTTCTTGACAAAATATATCTTCTTTTCCTCGAAATGAAGCCCCGAACGTTCGTATATGAAATCTCTTAATTTTATGTAGTCCCGTAATTCAAGCTTCATTATCTTCCTACCCGCTCCTGAATCTTGCTGACAGCGTCCCCAAGTGCTTCCAGTATTTCATCATCTTCGGTATCTTCGGCAATATTCTCCAGTAGCTCTATATCTTTTTCGTCCCCGAAATCGGCAAGGATTTCAATGGCGGAAAGTTTAAGCATTTCGTCGTCGGAACGTAGCATCTCCCTGGCTTTTACCAGAAACTTCCTGCCGTCCACCTGGGAAAGCATTTTCAGGGCCTGGTACTTTCGGTTGCTGTCGTTAGTGCTTGATATAATGTTTTCAAGGGTGTTTCGCACTCCCTCAGGGAGTTTTTTCACGCCGTGCCTGCTGATGATTTTTTCCATGGCATCCAGTGCCTCGCGTTCCAGCAGTCCGGGAAATTTTTCCATCAGCGCTTGAACTCGTTCCAGGTCGCGTTCTTCCCCGAACTCCGCCACGTAGCGAAGGTATGAAAAGTAGATTAAGGGATCGGATTCGTGGGCAAATTTTTCGATTATTTTGTCAGATTTGGGTGAATAACCTATTTTGGATAGAGCCTCGAGGCAGGTGCACTGTAAAAACCTGTTTTCAATGTTCAGAAGCAGTGTTTCTATTTCAGGGGCCGACTCTGTATCTTCCACGTTTCCCAGGTATTCCACGGCGGTGGTAACTATATTTATTTCCTCGTCATTTAACCTTTCCCTGATAATGGCCACGGCTTCGGGCGATTTCTCCGAGGATATGGCGTCGATGGCGAATTTTCTCACGTCCTTGTTTCCGTCCCTTGCGAGCCACTTGATGTACGCGGTGGGACTCCCAGGCGAGGATTTGATAATTTCCACTGCCGCGTTTCTGGTGAAAGGATCGTCGGACCTGAGCATCTTTTCGAGCGCGTCGAAGCCCGTTTTTGGTATCAGTTCCTGGAGCAGCAGGTATATCCTTTCCTTTGTCGCGCGAGAACTCTCCTTTTCCAGCACATCTATCAGTGCATCAAGCTCGGATTTGCCGAGCTTTGAAAGATTGTCCGAGAGTTCCCGCAGAGCTTCCTTTTTCTCTTCCTTTGTGCCGTTTACAAGAACGTCAAGACTTTCATTCAATGATTCCATCGTCAAACCTTTTCGTGTTGTTCCTGGAAAGTTCTAGTTTCCGTTTACCAGCTTCGTAATGGAATCGGCTATCTCCCAGCTTGGTATAACAATCTGGGCGAGTCCTCTTTCTATAACTTCCCTTGGCATGCCATAAACGATGGCGCTTTCTTCACTTTCCGCGATAGTTACTCCACCTGATCGAACAATTTCTTCCATGCCCTCTGCCCCGTCCTTTCCCATGCCGGTCATAATAACACCGACGGTCTGCGGGCCGAAAACCTTGGCCACGGCTTTCATCATTATGTCAGCGGATGGCATGAAGAGTGACTTGGGCCTTGTGGGAGTCCTTATCATGATATGCCCGTTGTTTCTTTTCAGCAGCGTTAAGTGATGGCCTCCTTTACCTAGATAGATGGTTCCCGGTTCAACCACCATTCCCGCGCTGGCTTCCACGCATCGCATGGCCGTATTTTGATCTATCCTCTTCGCAAAGGAACTGGTGAAATTAGGAGGCATATGCTGGACGAGGAACACGGCAG
>JALXAI010000054.1 GCA_026992215.1 Desulfobacterales bacterium
TACATAAACTGGATGCGAAAGCAAACGGGCACCTCATCTCTCAGAACCATTCTTTACATGGACGAAATCTTCGGATTCTTTCCCGCTACCGGGAATCCCCCGTCCAAGTCCCCCATGCTGCTGCTTCTAAAACAGGCGCGTGCTTATGGAGCCGGGATAATCCTTGCCACGCAGAACCCCGTTGACCTCGATTACAAGGGATTGTCGAACATAGGCAGCTGGTTTATCGGTCGCCTGCAAACGAGGCAGGACAAGGAACGGGTCATGGATGGCCTCGTTTCAGGCGCCGAAATGGACATGAACACCAGGGAGATAGGCGCACTGATTTCCAACCTTCCGTCGAGGGCATTTCTGTTTAAAAGCGCCAAAGAAAACGATCTAAGCCTTTTTCAAACCCGATGGGTTCTGTCTTACCTTCGAGGCCCGATCACGAAGCAAGAAATTAAAAGATTGATGGCCGAACGCAGGCAATCCGGGAAGCCGGATTTCGAAGAAAGCCTCGGTGTTTCAGAGTCTCCGTTCAGTTCACCGGACCTGGAAGAAAGTGCCGGGGAAAACTTTCCGCCGGTGCTCTCAGAGAAGATCAAAAGCCTTTTCCTGATTGATTCTCCCCGGGACGGGAAAATAACCTTTGAGCCATCGCTTGTCGCGAGTGCAAGGGTAAGATACGTCAGAGCGTCTCTGGGAATCGATGTCGAAGAAGAGGCTTCTGTCAAGCTGCCGCTCTATCCCGAGATGGATACGATAGATTTTGAATCTGCCGAGCCCCTGGAAGAAGACCCCGAGGATATCTGTGACAGGAAACCGCCTCAAAACTGCGCGTTCCTCCCGCTTCCGTCGTTTATGCTGGAGCTCAATTCCCTGAAACCCGTTGAAAAAGCATACGCGAACTACCTTTACCGAACCAGGAGAAAGGAGATTTACCGGTACAGGGCTCTCAAGCTGACTTCCGAGATAGGAGAAAGTGCCGCCGATTTCAAGGTAAGGGCATCTGTTGTGCTGAGAGACCTAAAAGAAGAAATGATAGAGAAACTCGAGGACAGGATCAGAGAAAAGGAAGCGCGAATTCAAAGAAGATATCAGCGCGCACTGGAACGACTTGAAAAAGAAAAGGCTGACGTTACAACCAAAACCACAGACACCGTACTGTCCTTCGGTATGACGTTGCTGGGGGCTTTTCTTGGTAAAAAGCGTGTTACAAGAAGCACGGCGTCAAGGGCATCAACGGGGATCCGTAACGCCGGCAGAGTTCTTCGGGAAAAGGAAGACGTAAGGCGAGCCGAGGAGAAGATCGCCAGGATCGAAGAAGAGCTGGCAAATCTTAATGACCTCCTCGAAAGCGAAATAGATAAACTGGAAGAAAAGTACAGCATCGACAACTACAAGATGGAAACAATCTACGTGAAGCCCAGGCGATCAGATATCTACGACGTTCAAAGCTACCTCTGCTGGGAATCGCGGTAAAGCGGGTTGGCCAAAGCAGCCATCATCCGGGGTTTACTCACGGCCCTCGGGCTTCGGTCGTTCTTTCAGACCCGCGAGCCACCCTTCCGTGGCTTCCGGGAAGCAATCGAAGCGCGGCACGTACGGCTTTATATCAATGAGCGGTGTTTTGTCCAGTATGTCAAGGCCACGGACGTACAGGACGTTTTTATCACGCTCTAATAACCTGACCGTGGTGATACCTATCCCGTTCGGCCTCCAGGGGTGGCGCGTGGCAAAGATTCCGTGGGGAGTATCATCCAGAAATGTAGGCCTGACAAGCTTTATCTCAGAAGCCCTGTCAAAAACATAGAGAAGTATTATGTGCGAAAAGGTCTCAACGTCTTTCAGGCCTTCCTCGTATCCCGGGTAAACTTCAACCCTTCCTTCCGCCTCGGGCATCAGCTTTCCCTGGATGGGCACATCTCGCTTGCTCTTGAACGGAGAACGAATAATACCAATATCCACAATTTCCCTTTTCACTTCAGCCACCTCCTTCCCTGCCCTGTCCGCATCCGGTTTCGTCGGCATGAGCGGCCGGCACCGGCTCGCTAACCCGGTGCCTTTATGTTCTTTATTCGGGTTCCACTACAAAGTTATCAAAGAAAACATACGAGTCGGACTTTGACCACAGCCCTATTTTCCCGCTTATCTTTTCCCGGTGCTTGTAGTTGATGTACCTCTTATTATTTAAGTAGCCTTCCACCCTGTTTCCATCGATTATCACCTTTAAGGTGTGCCATTTGCGAGACCTGTGAGGCACCCCTCTTATCCACTGAACCGAAGACCTGTGTCCCCTTTCCATTTTGAACAGAACAACGTTTTGCTCCAGCGGATTGGCCCTGATCACCAGGTAGTCACCGTTCGGCTTTATATTAAACGCTATCCCCGCGGCCTGGTCAATCCGTCCGCTTATAGTCTTAAACGATACCTCTATGGAGCCACCCGAAAAATTCTGGCATCCCTTGAAAATACTGAGCGGAAAATACTTGTACGCTTCCAGGTTGTCCAGAAACTCCGCGTACCTCTCGCCGTAGAGCGC
>JALXAI010000055.1:0-1009 GCA_026992215.1 Desulfobacterales bacterium
CGTCTTTGCGCAGTGACAGCACCTTCGGGTGTTCTTCTGTTACTCCAAAAGTTGTTTCAGCCCTCACGGCGATCCCGTCCATGGCTGCCGAATGATACCCGGGGACCGATCTGCGTGCAAAGATGGCAGTAGCAGTCACCCTTCCCCGGGCTTTTGAGACGGGAACGGTCTCCGTTTTCGTTCTCTTTCCGTTAAACTTTGATAATAGCTCGCTTTTTGCCTCTTCGAGTGTCTTCATCTGCAGGTATATCTTTCGCTTGCCCATGCCTTTCTCTCCTCGGTATCCCTATCAGCGTTGAAATCCGAAACGCTGCCAGAAATCGCGTCTGAATCTCTTTCCGGAATTCAAATCCACTTCTCCGAAATACACCTGCTCGGTCTCGTCCAGTTCCACCTTTATCCAGTCCTCTATGTTATCCAGGCTCTTCAGCCATCGCCTGAAATGATCTTTGTCCAGCAGCCTCGGCGGTTCTATGATCATGCTGTGACCACCGTACTGGTGATAACGTCTGCTGCCGATAAGGCAGTTGAAATCCGCCGTGTTAACACCAACTATGGGAATAAAGTTCTCGAATGCCCTTACCAGGCATGCCGTACGCCAGTGGCCGCGGAGGATCGGGAAAATACCTATGTTAAAGATTACGTCAGCGCCCCTGTCCGTCAGTTCCTGCCCGGCCTTGGGCTGTCCCCAGAAGTCTATGCATACGGGCATACCTATTTTCCCGAAATCGGTGTAGAAGATCTCATAGGGTCCCCTGCCAGGAGAGATACCAAAGCTATGACGTTCCAGGGCGCCAACACTTTTTTTCCTCTGCCTGCCCAGGATTCGGCCATCACGCCCGAAGAGCGTGGCAGTATTGTAGAGGCTATCTTCCGAAGCTTCTACGATTCCGGCAATAATGTATGTCTTCAACGCTCGTGCCTGCGCGGCTATTTCTTCTTCGCCATTCCACGGGAAATATTCAGGAAAACAGATAATGTCCAGGTTTTTCCTCTTGCAGCGTTCCAG
>JALXAI010000055.1:1019-2519 GCA_026992215.1 Desulfobacterales bacterium
TTCCTGGGATCATCGAACTGGGGGTACGGCTTGGGTTGAATAATCGCTACCTTAACTGTTGTTTTCACCGCTCACCTCTCAATTAAGAATTTGATAATGTTTCCTTATCGCCTACGATATTTCCACATCCACCCAGTAAGGGAAATGATCGGAAGGATACCTGCCGTCAATCTTTTCCCGTTCCAGATCGCCATTAACGGGCTTGAATTTTTCATCGACTAAAATCCAGTCAAGGCGTCCCCACTGCGGCACGCCCGTAAAGCCATGGTGAGTTAAACTCGCCTCGTCTTCGGACTTTCCAAGAAGCTTCCAGGTATCCAGAAGAGGGCCTGATGGTTTTACCAGGAGTTTGTAAACATCGGATCCGGGAACATCGTTGAAATCCCCGGCGAGGATAACGGGCTCCTCTCTCGCTTCCAACCATCCCCTTATTATTTCCGCCTGATGTACCCGTGCTTCCGAAGATATATTGTCAAGATGCGTGCTGGCAAACCAGAAAAGTTCGCCCGAAGAAACCTCTTTTGCCCTCATACATGACATCATTCGCGGAAAGGCACTTCCCCAGCTTTTGCTAAGATGAACGCCGGGAGTCTCCGAAAGCCAGAACTCTCCCCCGTCGAAGGATCGAATAGAGGCTTCCCGGTAGAAGATGCTGGGGTACTGGCACCTGTCGTCCCAGACCCGGTATTTTTCGAAGAGGCAGTATCCGGGTAGTTCTCTTTTCAGGTAACTCAGCTGAGACTTTGTCCCTTCCTGGGTCGCAAGAAGCTCGGGCGAATACGAACGAATTAATTTTACCACTGCCCTTCTGCGCAGGTACCAGAAATTGTCCCCGTCATCCGGATTGGGAAACCGTAAGTTCATCGTCATTATTCTCATCGATTCTACCCTGAAAAATTCGTTAATAAGCCACGGTCAAAACCTGGGTGCCGGGCTACAAGGCGTTTGCGCCGCGAACATTCGACCTTCAAAAAGATTTTCTTGCCTTCAAAAAGTTGCTGATATCTTCAAATGACATGCAATTTATAACATCGGACTTCTCAAGCCACCCCTTCCTGGCAATGTGAACACCCCAGAATACATCGTGTATCCCTTCCTGGCTGTGAGCATCAGGGGCAATGCAGATTTTTACGCCCCGCTCTTTGGCGTAAGGGCAAAACCTCCAATCAATGTCGAGGCGATGAGGGTTTGCGTTCAACTCGATAACTTTCCCCTCTTCCCCGGCCACGTCGATTAACTCCTTCATGTCCACGGCATAGCTGGGTCTTCCCAGAAGCAAGCGTCCCGTGGGGTGACCAAGAATGGTCAGGAAGGGGTTTTTTAGAGCAGTGATGAGCCTTTTCATCATTTTATCCATGTCGTTGCTGAACCCCGAATGAATCGAGCCTATAACGTAGTCAAATTCTGCCAGTATTTCATCAGGGTAATCAAGAGAACCATCGGGCAGAATATCGGATTCTATGCCCCAGAATATACCAAAATCAGGGTTCCTGGCTCTCA
>JALXAI010000056.1 GCA_026992215.1 Desulfobacterales bacterium
TTTCGTGGTCCCTGCCGGCTCCTTTCCAGCTTTCTCCGATGCCGAAAGCATTTGCGTCGTTGTCCATAAAAGCGGGGATATCCAGTCTCTTTTGAAGCTCACTGGCCAGCGGGTAACCGTTTAGCGGTATCAGGTTGGGCGAAAAGACAATCTTTCCCTCCCTTTGCAGGATCTTCCCTGCCACGCCCATACCCACGGCCACAACTTTGTGCCCGGTGGTGCCCATTTTTTTTCGTATGTCATCAAGCTTTGCGCATAGCCTACTTACGAAGTTTTCCGGGCCTTCTGACACCCGGGTATCCATCCTGAATTCATGAAGGACGCTGCCGTCGCCGTCAACCACCGCTCCCTTTATGAAGGTTCCGCCCACGTCAAGTCCGATGACACAATCCATAAAGCGCCTCTCTTTGCTCGTTGCAGATAAGTTTTTTATCGGCAATTCTAGCAGAAAAATATCGCTTTACCAGAAAAATTGAAGAATTGCACGGGATGTTCTATTATGTTTCAAGGTAATGTGCAGGTTGCCGACACGTGCAACATACAAGATATTGCTGAAGAAACTCCGGATTGAATAAGAATAGCTTGTAAAGCTGCACATGTAAACAGGACAGGACAGATGGCACTGCACGAAGGCCTGGCATGATCCGGGATTCATGCTGCTGATCAAGTCCGCAAACAACCGAGGTTCCCTGGCCGGTAATGAAAACCTTTTACAAAGCCTGTCTCTATTTTATCGTAGCTCTTCTAGTCATCGTCGCATCGGTCTTTTCGCTGGCCGCCTACCTTTACTACCACCCGGAACGGGCAAAGTCTCTACTTACCGGGTACGTCACAAGGGCTCTGGGACGGGTCGTGGAAGTGAAAGAATTGCGCTACGAGCTGCGACCGGTTACCCTGGAGATCAAGGGGTTGAAAGTTTTCAAGAAAAAACAACCGAAAAACCCGGAAATCTACGTGAAAAGTCTGTCTGTTAGAGGACGACAGAGCAGGGAGAAGAAATGGGATCCCTGGCACTATGATTACATTAAGCTTGACGGCCTGGAAATCCACTTGAGCCACCAGGACTTGGAAAGTATCTTCAGGACCTCGGTTTCGCCTCCCGGCCTGTTCAAGAAGTACGTTTTTCGGCGGTTCGTAAAGAGGCTCGAAAGTAAATTTTCGGTCAAAGAGCTTTCTTTAACTAACTGCCTGGGCTCCTGGGAGTCGGAGGGGTTGCTGGCACGATTCGAAGGGTTGAATATCCACGTGGGAAAAAGTGGCATTCGTGCTGTAGGTCCTTTTGAATTCGGTTTGCGAAAGGTGGAAATGACCCTCCGTGCCGACAGCACCTTTGAGGGTAAAGCAACCGATGTGCGTGGTTCCGGTACGATCTCTTTTACAAATGGAACACCGGTCTTGAAAGGCGATGTGTCCGCAGGAAATCTTGAAGCTTCTTCACGGCTATTCTACCTTCGGAAGGGGTTTTTGAAAACCGGGTTTGCCTATTGCGCACCTTTGGCCAGGGTTGATGCTCTCGTTCTTGATATACCAGAGGAAGCCCCTTTAACCGTTTCCGGGTTGGAACATGGGAAATTCTGGGGAAGGCTCGTTGCAAGCGCCCAAATTGATACCGCTAACATGCTCGTGAAGCAATCATCTTTTAAACTAACCATGGGCGATATGCTGGCGTTTGGCGGTTCCGTCGTTTCAAGTGACGATGATCCCGCAAAGCTGTTTGTAAAGATTGTTTCTTCGCCCATCCCGGTGGAGGAGCTTTTTGAAATATTCAAGAAAAGCTTGCCTCAAAAAGTGCAGCAGTTGAAGTTTCTTTCGCCCTGGCACCCTGTGGTAAAACTGGACGCAACAGTAGATTTGATTCAGCCTTCCTCCCGCATTGTCTCGAAGGCGGAATTTGAAGCTCCGAAACTCAGGGTTTCCTGCATGAAAAGGGTTGTGGAGTGCGATCCCAAACTGGATGTCAGGGCGGACTTTCGCGGAGGCAGGCTTTCTGTGACGGGTAACATGGCGTTCGAAAATGGCCTTTTAGAGATATCACGAAAAGGGTCTGTAAAGTGGAACTTTCTGTTATCCGCCAGTGTGGATGACTCAAATCTTAACGTTGATCACGTGTTGTTAAAAGTCAATCCTCATCGGGGGGCGGTTTTCCCTCAAATGATCCTCAAAGGGAAGTTAGCAGCAGACCTGTCATCCTCCACCATAACCGATTTCACCGTTTCCGTTACCGGCCCGCAAATCGGTAAGATAGACGCAAATGCAAGGGGTAGCTGGGAAGAAAAAAAGAGCATAAGCCTTGTCGTTGACTGGAAAAAGCATAATATCGGAAAGTTGCTGGAATTTTTCCGGGTAACCCGTTCTCCATGGGAACTTATCGCAAGCTCCAGAATTAAGTTGATATTGAGCCGTGTTAACCAGAACCTGATCAGGATAAGGTCCTCTTTTAAATGGGATGTCGATTCACTTTCGGATCCCGATTATCAATACGGTGGAGATAAAATATCCGTACTTGGAAAGGTTA
>JALXAI010000057.1 GCA_026992215.1 Desulfobacterales bacterium
GCCTTGAGCAGATACAGGAAACCTTTCTTCAATTCATAAATAAGATCCCGTTTTACGGACGGGCGATTCTGTGCCTGGAAGACGAAAATATCCAGGAAATTTTACCAAGGGTAAAAAAGCCTTTCGTTACATACGGTTTCACGAGCCAGGCGGAGTTTCAGGCACGAGATATTGAGTTCTCCGGCCTTTCCTCGAGCTACAGGCTGTTTCACAAGGGGAACGAAATTGGTGAGATAACACTCAATCTTCCGGGGCTTCACAATGTTCTCAACTCCCTCGCCGCCGTGGCAGTGGCATTCGAACTAGAAGTCAAGCTGGAAGACATTAAGTCCGGCTTTCTTGATATGACGGGGGTTGAGAGAAGATTCCAGATAAAGGGCGAGCGGGACGGGATACTTGTTCTCGATGATTACGGACATCACCCCACCGAAATTAAGGCGGTGTTAAAAACGCTGGCAGAGTGCTACGGAGACAGAAAGCGCATAGTTGTGTTTCAGCCTCATCGCTATACGAGAACCAGGGCACTGTTTAACGAGTTTACCAAGGCTTTCTACCAGGCTGACGTCCTGATCGTGACGGACATCTACCCCGCGAGCGAAGAACCGATCCCGGGTGTCTCCGCGGAAAAGCTGGCCAAAAGCATAAGTGAGCACGGCCACGGGAACGTTGTCTACTTGCCCGATCTCAGCGAGGTATTGAGCTATGTCTCGGAAATAGCAAAAAAAGGCGATCTTCTTCTAACCCTGGGTGCGGGAGATGTCTGGAAGGTTGGTGAAAAGTTCCTGGAGATGAAAAGCAGGCAAGAAACCGGGAGCGATGAATAGCAATTGGAAAAACAGGCTGTCGGCCATCAAGGATCTTGATGTTGAGTGGAATAAGTCTCTTTCGGAATACACGACACTAAGGGTCGGGGGAAACGTTACCTGCATCGTTTACCCCAGATCCATTGCAGCAGCCGTTGAAGTTGTAGAGGTACTAAGAATAAGCAGGGTACCCTATTTTGTGCTGGGAAAAGGTTCGAACCTGCTCGTGGCGGAAACACTGCCTGAAATGGTTGCAATAAGCCTGGAGAAAGGAGCCCGCAACCTCGAGATTATAGGTAGTGATGCCGGCATTCTGATTGGCGCCGGCGGAGGGGTTTCGATATCTAGACTGATGAGGTTTTGCATAAGAGAAAGATTGGGAGGTCTGGAATTTCTGGCAGGTATCCCCGGAACGGTAGGCGGTGCCGTGATGATGAACGCCGGGACAAAGGACGGAGAAATATCGGATGCGCTTGAAAATCTGACCATCTTGACCAAGGCCGGGAAGAAAAAGGTGAACCGAGAAGAAATCGCTTTTTCTTACCGCACGTCAAGTATTCCCGGCAACGCGATAGTGTGGCACGTCACACTTCGTTCCAAAAGATGTGACAGGAAGACAATCAGGAGAAGAATGACGGAGATTTTAAGGAAACGGCGGGCAGGACAACCCGCTATCAAGGGAACAGCAGGATCAATATTTAAGAATCCTCCGGGAGATTATGCCGGAAGATTGATAGAGGAGACGGGATTAAAGGGAAGGGTTCTGGGTGGTGCAAAGATATCGGAAAAACATGCAAACTGGATCGTCACAACCCGGGGAGCAAAGGCGGACGATGTTTACGGCCTTATCAGGCTGGCTCAAAGGGAAGTAGAGAAAAAGTTCCGCACCAGGCTGGAACCGGAAATAAGACTGATAGGTTTTGAATAAATATCATGGCCAGGAGAAGCAGAAAAAAAGCTCCGGTGAGACGGAAAAATAACAGGTACCGGGTTTCTCCCGAGGTGAAAAGACAACGGCGGAGGCGTGCGCTCGTTTCCGCGGCAATAGTTACGGGATGTCTGTCCGCGGTTTTGATAACCAGCTCCGTCTTCGTACTCGGGTACCGTTACCTTATAACCACTCCTTATCTACGGATAAAATCCGTGGAAATCAATGGATGCCGGTGGCTGGAACCGGATAAAGTCAAAAAACTCACCGGGCTGCACCCGGGACAGAATCTCATGGCCGTCAACCTGAAAAAGATAAGGAAGAAGATTGAACAAAATCCCTGGGTGGCAGGAGTGGTTATAAACCGCGTAATCCCCGACAGGATTGTGATCGAAATAACGGAAAGAAGACCGCTGGCAATGGTTCGGCTGGATAACAATGAAACGTACCTTGTAGACACAAACGGATACCTGATTGTTCCCGTAAGCTCTTCTGATAAAAGGTCTTACACAAATTACCTTGTTTTGACCCGATTGAACCATAGCGAAGTGATGAAAAAGGGTCGAATTCCCATGGAAGTAAGTGAACAGGTGAAGCAATTTATTTCCATGGGAGAGGCTAATAGCTCATGGTTCAAGCTGGCGGACATAAAGGAAATGAAATGGTCTTATCCGGGCGGCCTGACCGTAAACTTCGGGAGACCGCCCGTGGTTATCAAGCTTGGAAGGGGCGAGTTTCCTCTCAAATTTTCGATGTTGAGAAAGGTTCTTGGTGAAATTTCCAGGCGCAATATCGGGAACAAAATCAAAGAAATAGACCTCAGGTGCAGTCCAAGGGTATACATCAGCGGGAAATACGACAATCAATCTAAATCGGGATAAAAAGGGAGAATAATGGCAGCGCAGGAAGAACTCATTGTGGGTCTGGATATTGGGACAACAAAAATATGTGCCGTGGTTGGAGAAGTAGGTGCTGACGGCGTAAACATTGTCGGAGTGGGCACCTACCCCTCGATAGGGTTGAGAAAGGGTGTGGTTGTTGACATTGAAAGCACCGTCGATTCCATCAGGAAGGCGGTAGAGGAAGCCGAATTGATGGCCGGCTGCGAGATCTCCGAGGTTTATGCCGGGATAGCCGGCGGACATATCAGCAGCTTTAACAGTCATGGTGTTATAGCAATAAAAAACCAGGAAGTCACCGAACAGGAAATCGAGAGAGTCCTGGACGCGGCGCAGGCCTTTGCCATACCCTTTGACAGGGAAATTATTCATATTGTTCCCCAGGAGTACATAATAGATGACCAGGACGGGATTCAGAACCCCCTGGGGATGTCCGGGGTAAGACTGGAGGTTAAGGTACACATAGTGATGGGTGCCGTGTCGTCCGCGCAAAACATCGTTAAATGCTGTAACAGGGCGGGGTTGAACGTTGCGAATATCGTCCTTGAGTCCATTGCGTCGAGCGAGGCTGTTCTGGGGCGAGAAGAACTGCAGCTTGGAGTCGCCCTGATAGACTTCGGTGGTGGCACCACCGACCTGGCTATTTTCTCAGATAACAGCATAAGGCACACTGCAGTTCTTGCCATAGGCGGAAACAACCTCACCCACGACATTGCTCTCGGCCTGAGGACGCCGATGGAGCAGGCCGAGCGCATAAAGCGACGATATGGCTGCGCGCTGGCCAGCATGATTGACAGAAACGAAACCATCGAGGTGCCCAGTGTGGCCGGAAGAAAGCCACGGGTATTGAGCAGGGAAATCCTTGGTGAAATTCTCGAGCCCCGGGTAGAGGAAATTTTTGCGCTTATAAACAGGGAAATCCTCAAGTCGGGTTACGCCGAGCTGCTCGCCTCGGGGCTGGTGGTCACCGGTGGGTCATCTCTTCTTCCAGGCATTCCGGAGCTTGCCGAGCAGGTGATGGATATGCCTGTAAGGCTCGGCATTCCGACAAGTATCGGTGGCCTGGTTGACGTGGTAAGCAACCCCATGTATGCCACGGGAGTCGGACTGGTTCTCTACGGCTATAAAAACAGGGATAAGCGAAAGCACTTTTCAAAAAATGACAACAGGAATATCTGGCAGAAGGTTATCTCTGCCATGAAACGCTGGTTCAAAGAAATCAAGTAGGAATAAATGTTGTTTAATCAAGGGATTAACAAGTAAACCGTTTTTCGATGGGAGGGAAAAATGGAACCTAGGTTTGACATTGAAGAACCGGAACTGCAAGCAAAAATCAAGGTGATAGGAGTAGGGGGAGGAGGCGGTAATGCCATCAACAACATGGTGATGGAAGGACTCGAAGGCGTGGAGTTCATTGCTGCCAATACCGACGCGAAAGCACTCAGGAGTTCAAAAGCGAGCCTGACAATTCAGCTCGGGGTTAACCTGACCAAGGGTCTGGGGGCCGGAGGTATTCCGGATATCGGTTGCAAGGCTGCCCAGGAAGACGCCGACAGGATAGCGGAAGTGGTCGATGGCGCAGACATGGTGTTTATTACGGCGGGACTCGGAGGTGGTACCGGAACCGGAGCGGCTCCCGTTATCGCAAACATCTGCAAGGAAGCAGGTGCTCTTACCGTGGCCGTGGTCACCAAACCTTTTAGCCTGGAAAGAAACGACAGGATGAGGAAGGCCGAGCAGGGAATAGTCGAGCTTAAAAAGGTGGTAGACACCCTTATCACCATTCCCAATGACCGCCTCCTGAGCCTGGCTGACAAGCGCGCGACATTGCTCGATATGTTCAAGAAAGTTGATGACGTGTTGATGCATGC
Source organism: Desulfobacterales bacterium (assembly GCA_026992215.1). Classification (GTDB taxonomy): domain Bacteria; phylum Desulfobacterota; class Syntrophobacteria; order B119-G9; family B119-G9; genus B119-G9. Next base: position 4,502 of record JALXAI010000057.1, read on the forward strand.
CGTAAAAGGAATTGCAGACCTTATCACTCACCCTGGCCTGATAAACGTGGACTTCGCCGACGTAAAAACGGTAATGGGAGACGCCGGGATGGCCATGATGGGAACCGGAATCGGCAAAGGAGAAAACAGGGCTATCGAGGCCGCGGAACGGGCAATTTCCAACCCGCTCCTCGAGGACGTGTCAATCGAAGGAGCAACTGCGCTGTTGCTTAACATAACCGCCGGTCCAAACCTGACCCTGTACGAATTCAAGGAAGCCTCGTCCCTTATTTCCAAAGAAGTTGACGAAGATGCAAAGCTCATCCTCGGCACCGCCATCGATCCCAACATGGACGAGGACGAACTGCGAATCACCGTCATCGCCACGGGTATCGGTCACGAAAGCAGCCAGATGAGGAGAAGAATGCGGGCGAGGGATCAAAGAGTGATAAGACCCGTGCCCTCACCGACCGAAAGGGAACACGTAGAGCTGGATCATCTGCGCAGGTCGAGAAAACTGGGTAACCGCAGCGCAAACCCTGAAAGCAAAGAATCGGACGAACGTCCTGGCAGGAGAACAAAATACAGTAACTTCACCGCGCTGCCCATCGACGAATCGGAACTTGATATTCCTACTTTCTTAAGGCAGCAGGCAGATTGAAGTAGAGATGAAAATGGGTTATACAGGGCCTGTACGTACAGGCCTTAACTATGAACTGGAAACTTATAAAAACTCAAAAGAAGTGGCTCTCGGAAGAGAAAGGGACAATTGTAAAAGATTGGGGTGGCAAACTGAGCGTCGCCCTTGCTTACCCCAACAGATACTCCGTCGGTATGGCAAACCTTGGTTTCCAGGCGGTGTATCAATCTTTTAATGAGTTGCAAGACGTTGTTTGCGAACGTGTTTTTTTTCCGGAGCCAGAAGACGTTAAGGTTCTTGAAAAAGACCGTTCGGCAAGCCTGGTTTCCGTCGAAAACCAGAGGGCGGTACGTGAATTCGACATAGTCGCGTTCGCCCTGAGCTTTGAAAATGATTATACAAACGTACTGGCAATGCTGGATTATTCCGGCATTGGGTTCTTCCCTCCCGATAGAAGTGGCCACGACCCTTTCCTGATGGCCGGGGGCGTGGCCACTTTTTTAAACCCGGAGCCGGTGGCACCTTTCTTCGATTTTTTCATCCTGGGCGAAGCGGAAGACATTATTCCGGATTTCGTAAAAGTCTTCAAGGAGTGCCTGGAACTTGGAGCCGAACGCTGGGAAATACTCGAAGAACTTGTCGCCAGGGTTCCCTCGCTCTACGTTCCCTCTTTTTACAGGGTTAACTATTCCGATGACGGTCGGATAAAAGAATTTGCTCCGAAGGGTAAATACCCGGAAAAAATCAAATGCCGGCATAAAAAACCCCTTTCAGATCCCTGTAAAACCGCTATCCTGACACCACGCTGTGAGTTTTCGAATACCAACCTTATAGAAATAGGACGGGGCTGCGGAAGGGGATGCCGATTCTGTGCTGCCGGCTACGTTTACAGACCACCGCGGGTGGTTCCGCCGGATAAGATCCTGGACGCGGCAGAAATGCTCGGAGAAACATCCTCGCGGGTTGGCCTCCTGAGTTCTGCCGTTTCGGACTACCCTGACATTGAAAACATCTGCGACGAATTGAAAAAAAGAGGGTTCGAGGTCTCGGTCTCATCCGTCAGGGCAGACTCTGTGACTCCCCGGCTGATAAGAAATCTTTCGGGAAGCGGTCATTTCAGCGTTGCCATAGCACCTGACGCGGGATCGGAACGATTAAGAAAAGTCATAAACAAAAACCTGACGGAATCACAGATCCTGGACGCAGCAGAAAACCTTGTTCGACAGGACATCGTTAACATAAAGCTTTATTTTATGGTTGGGCTGCCCACGGAAACCAGGTCCGATGTTGAAGAAATTGTGAGCCTTGTCAAAAAAATCAGGCATAGGGTGGTTTCGAGCAGCAGGGGCAAAAAAAGGCTGGCCACCCTGACACTCAGTGTAAATTCCTTTGTCCCCAAGCCTTTTACTCCGTTTCAGTGGGTTCCTTTCCTGGCGGTGAACGAACTCAAGGAAAGGATAAAGATAGTCAAAAGAGGCTTGAAGGGAGTCGCAAACGTAAGGGTTCACAGCGATTTGCCGGGCTGGGCGTACAGGCAGGCGGTGCTTGCCAGAGGAGACAGGAAGGTTGCGCTGTTATTGCGGGCCGTTCACGATAATCGAGGCAACTGGAACAAGGCGCTATCTCAGGTCAATCTGAACTCTGATTTTTATGCATCGAGAAAGAGGGAAAAAGACGAATTATTTCCCTGGGATTTTATAGACCATGGGGTGAAAAAAAGTTATCTTTGGGAGGAGTACCAGCGGGCACTGGCCGAGAAAAACAGTCCTGCGTGTGATGTAGAAAAATGCAGGCGCTGCGGAGTGTGTGGATGAAAAAAGATAGAGGCCTGATGAGAAGGTATTATTTTCGCGTGGATCCGCGTGAGATATACTTTTTCAAGTTTATCCTTGAGGGTTATGATGGCCTTGGAGTCATCAATACCATTGACAGGGAAAAAGGCTTAATACGGGTAGTTGTCCCGGAATGCCAGCGGAATCTTTTTGACAGGCTGGTATCTGCGCTGTCAGAGGAACTGCTGCTCGTCCCTGTTGCCGAAGAAGTTTGTAATGTGTCAAACCGAGCTCAGAGGAGGATACGATGAACTTCGAGTGTGAACTGCCGGATTCGAATCCACTGGACGACGAAATAAGAGAGTTGCTTCAGAAGTCAAAGAAAATAGCAATTGTCGGGATTTCAAGAAAGGAAGACAGAGATAGCTTCAAGGTGGCAAAGTACCTGAAAGAACATGGCTACCAGATTATCCCGGTGAATCCCGTCTACGAAGAGGTTCTGGGAGAAAAGTGCTACAAGAGCCTGAGCGACATCCCGTTTGAAGTGGACATTGTAGATATCTTCAGAAGGCCGGACGCGATACCTCCCATCGTGGACGAAGCAATAAAGATTGGTGCCAAGGCCGTGTGGATGCAACTGGGGCTGGCTCATAACGAATCCGCAAAGAAGGCAAGAGAAGCCGGACTGCAGGTTGTTCAGAGCAAGTGTATAAAGATTGAACACGCAAAGCTGCTCAGGGAAGGTGAAAAAAGCGATTAATACTACCTCCCCGGATGTACAGGTCTCAGGATATGTGAATGCCACGCTGACGTTCACGATGCAGAAGTGCACGGGATGTAACAAGGGCTGTGCTTCACGCGGGAATCTTAAACCGGGAAGCATGAGATATGCTCCGGAAAATCGGCGCTTTCCCCATCTCATGCAGGTACATGGAAGTATTTTTCTCAACGTGAAGGTTTGTGGAATACCTGCCATCATGGTGAATAGCCGTTGAATGGGATGGGAAAATTTTAGAAGTGATAAGTGCCGCCTGTTGCCGGGCAGGCTCGGGGAAAATTGGTATCGTAAGCGCGTTGAAAGAAAACCACCATGCGGAGCGACTACTTTTGACCCCGGGCACGGCTGCGCCGCGTCCGTGTGGTTGCTTCACTGGTTTTCGTATTCGAAAACAGCCGGGATCATTTCGCCTGTATTTCCGTTGTAGCCACGAATAAAGAAGGCAAACACAAAAACTTAATAGACGTTGAACTTCAAGAATCGAGGAGGGATGTATGTTATCTCCCGAGAGTTTTTTTTCGCTGGAAGAGTGGGAACATCGGAGCATTTTCAACGATTGCGAGAAGGTCTGGGAAGTGCTTCCGAGGATCAAGAGCTATATCAGAAAAAGGATCGTTCCCAACGTGTCTGAAATTCGGGGCGAGTTCGGCCCCACGGTTTCCCGGACATGTGTCATATGGAAAGGCAGGGTTTTATTTGACGGTTTCAACGTGGAACCCGGAGACGTGACCAAGAAAAAGTTTCTCGTATCGAATGGCCGGGGGCCGATGGAAGGAGCGATAGTGATCTTTGCCGGAGCATCCTTGATGGACGAC
>JALXAI010000058.1 GCA_026992215.1 Desulfobacterales bacterium
TCGTGCCAATAATCCCAGGTTGAATGCCATGCGCTACAGGGCGCTTTCGGCCAAAGACGCGGTTTCCGAGGCCAGGGCAAAATTTTTCCCGAGTATCGACGCTTTTTCCACGTACGACAGAAACTACCTTGAAGACGTCGGAGAGTACGATTCTTATTCAAGTGGATTCACCTTTACCCAGCCGATTTTCCGCGGCGGAAAGCTGTGGCAGAATTACCAGGAAGCGAAAAGAGAGTGGGAGGCCACTCGCGAAGAGTATATCACGACCTTGATCGACGTTATTCGGGATGTCAGCGTAAACTATTTTAAAACCCTGGAACAAAAGCACCTGATAAAAGTTAACGAGGATAACTTGAAAAGTGCCGGGTATCATCTCGATTTGACCAGGGCCCGGTTTTCGGTGGGTCTGACAAACAGGGCAGACGTGCTAAAGGCAGAAGTAGAAAAGGCGCAGGCCGAGGTTAACCTTATAAAGGTTCGAAACGAGTATCTTCAGGCCATGGCAAGGCTTAACAAGTCCATGGGAGTGGCGGTGGTAAGGAAGTTTGAGTTGGTGGACACGTACGACAACCTCCTGGATCCTTCGAAGTTAAATCTCCTGCAGGCGCTTGACGAGGCGGCAAAAAACAGGCCAGAGATGAAGCGAATAAGGGCGCGCATAGAAAAGCAGAAGGCCGCGATAAAGCTGGCCCAGGGTGATTTCTGGCCGCAGGTAAATGCCCGTGGGAGTTACGGGTGGAAGGGAGAAAAATTCAACGAGCAGAAGCATAACTGGGACGTGGGAGTAACCCTTGACATGTCCCTTTTTTCGGGACTGGGAACGGTGGCTTCTGTGTCGGGAGCAAGAAGGATTTTGCTGGAACTTGAACATCAGAAACTGGATATCTCCGATCAAATTGAACTCGAGGTTTACTCAGCGCTCCTCAACCTCAAGGCTAGCTATGCCGAGATAAACGCCACCAGGAAACTGGTACTGAGCGCCGAGGAAAACTTGCGCGTGATTGAAGGACTATACAGGGAAGGACTGTCGAACTTCATAGACGTCGTCGATGCTCAATCGTCCCTCACCGGTGCAAAAACGCAGTACATCCAGGCGATATACAACCATCACGTAAATGAAACGGAATACGCACGGGCGGTGGGGAACGAAATTGACAGCAACGATATGGCAGCGGGATACTAGGCGGCAAACATGGGCAAAAGGATTAAGCTGATAATTGCGACTCTGGTGGTGATTCTGGTTGCAGGAAGCGTGGTCTACCTCGTTTCCAGCCGCAGGAACCCGGGAGAAAATGAAAATTACGCAGATCTCAAAAAAGTGAAAGTGGTCAGGAGGGACATCAGGAAAACGGTGGTTTCAAGCGGCACCGTCAAGCCCCAGGTGGGGGCGAAGGTAAAAGTTGGTTCCCGGGTTTCTGGAAAGGTGGAGAAGCTTTTCGTGCAGGTGGGAGACGTTGTAAAAAAAGGCCAGGTGGTCGCCATCATCGAACATGAAGATCTCGACGCTAAATTGAAACAGGCGGAAGCCAGGGTTACGGCGGCTAAAACACGCCTGAATAATATTCTTGTAACCGTGCCGAAAGAGATATCCAAGGAAAAAGCAAAAATAAGGGAAATAAAGTCGAAGCTTGCGCTTGCCAGGCTGGAATACAGGAGAAGAAAATCCCTGCTTGCAAGGAATTTCGTGGCCCGGGAAGATGTTGATAGGGCACTCAAGGAAGTAAAGGTACTGGAAGCCCAACTGGCCTCCGCCAGGCAGCAGCTCCTTTTTCTTGAGAGCAAGTTCGAAGAAGATAAGAAGCTTGCAAGGGCCCAGGTAAAGGAAGCTGAAGCAGCGCTTGAAATTGCTAGAATAAACAGGAGCTATGCCACCATAACGGCTCCCATGGCAGGGGTTGTGGGAAGCGTCTCCACGCAGGAAGGTGAAACCGTGGCCGCAAGCTTGAATGCACCCACCTTTATAACCCTTATTGATCTCTCCAGGCTGCAGGTGGATGACTACGTGGATGAAACCGATATCGGAAACGTCAGAGTTGGCCAGGACGTTGTTTTTACCGTGGATACTTTTCCCGACAGGCTTTTCCATGGAAAGGTGGATGCCATTCATCCCATGGCCACCATCCAGGAAAGCGTGGTTTATTACGACGTGGTGGTCAGGATACTAGACGACTACCACGGGTTGTTGAGGCCGGAGATGACCGCCAATGTCACCATAATAGTGGATGTTATAAAAAATGCCCTGGCCATTCCTACCGAGGCAATAGTACGCATAGGGCAGAAGGAATTCGTGGCGGTGAAAACAGGTGAAGGTATAGAAAAACGGGAAGTAGCTACGGGAACAATCGACGGGGATTACGTGGAGATAAAAAAAGGCCTGCGCGAAAATGAAGTGGTGGTCATCGGAGCCCTGAAACCCAAAGCAGGCCGAAAGAGGTAATTGGGAGTTACTCCGAACGCCCATGGCCTTTTGCTTAATGGTTTCCGGCAAAGCGTGAAACTTTACCGGGACAATAAAAAGCTATTCAGCAGCTGCTACTCGCTGGAAATTATGCTCATAAAGCTGGAAAATATAACAAAGACCTTTGTATCGGGAAAGGTTGAAACTCCGGTTCTTCACGGAATAGATCTGGAGATTAACCGCCGGGAATTTTGCGCTATAACCGGCCCGTCCGGCACCGGCAAAAGTACCCTGATGCATATCCTCGGGCTGCTGGAACCTCCAACCTCCGGAAGGTATTTCCTGGACGGTGAAGACGTAACCGTTCTCAATGATAACCAGCAAAGCAGGATTCGGAACAAGAAGTTCGGGTTTGTGTTTCAGTCTTTCAACCTGCTGCCGAGAGCCACCGCCCTCGAAAATGTTCTCCTGCCCCTGGTCTACGCGGAGCCCTACCCCAGGAACGCAAAAGAAAAAGCCGTGCGGCTCCTGGAACGGGTGGGCCTGGGAGGCCGCCTGAATTACTTGCCCGGAGAGCTATCCGGGGGGCAAAAGCAAAGGGTGGCCATAGCCAGGGCGCTTGTAAATGATCCCGACATCGTTTTCGCCGATGAACCCACGGGAAATCTTGACAAAAAGGCAGGCTACGAAATCATGCAAATATTCCAGGAACTTAACAGGCAGGGAAACACGATAATTCTGGTTACCCACGAGGAGTTCATAGCAAGACACGCGGAAAGAATAATAGAACTTCATTACGGCAAAATTAAAAGAGAAACAAAAGTGACGGAAAGGCTGGATGCCTCGAGGGAACTGGAAATGATGGGGGTGAAATGAAGCCGCCGGCTCTACCTGCCTACCGGCCGCGAGGAAGGACCGTCAGGCTGGCGAGGGAAAGCCTGAAGGCTCTTAAAGCAACCAAGGGGCGCGCGGTCCTGATGATGCTCGGGGTTGTAATTGGCATTGCCTCTCTTACCGTAATTGTTTCTATAGGTGAAGCCTCAAAGCTGGAAATGCTTCGCCTGATGAGCAGTTTCGGCTTTGGGGTCGATGCCCTTTTCATTCGCACTGGAGGCGGAAGGCTTTTTCACAGAAGGGTGGGAAGCAATCCCAGGAACCTCACCATGGAAGACGCCAGAGCGATTGAACAGTTCGAATACGTCAGGGAAGTGGTACCGCAACAGGTAAAGTTCCGGGTTGTGGTCGTTCGCGGAAACAGGAAAAAAAGAACCATACTGTTCGGAGTGTTGAAAAACTGGGCGGTATCCAGGAACTGGGCGGTGGCAACCGGGCGGTTCATAGATGACGCCGACGCAAGGGAAGTGAGAAAAGTGTGCGTGCTCGGAGACACCGTGAAAAAAAAGCTCTTCCGGCAGGAAAACCCGGTGGGCAAATGGGTAAGGATCGGCAAGACTTACTACAAGGTAGTAGGAGTAATGAAAAGCCAGGGGATTCTCAGGTCCGGACACGATCTCGATGATCGGATATTCCTCCCGCTTACCACAAGCAGCAAGCTTATCTTCCGTCACGCATCTCTTTCCGGGTTCAGGGTAAACCTGGTTTCGAGAAAATACTTGCCCGTCGCGTTGAAGGACTTCAGGACGCTCTTGAGAAAAAGGCACAAGCTTCAAAGCAACGAACCGGACGATTTCACCATTATCACCTCGAAGCAGATACTGGATATAATAACACGCCAGACACGATCCCTTACCAGGATGCTCGCATGGATAGCCGGGATCTCCCTTTTTGTCAGCGGCGTGGTTATCATGAACATAATGCTGGTTGCCGTCACGGAAAGGAAAGAGGAAATAGGGATAAGAAGGGCCGTGGGGGCGACTCAAAGGGACATACTTTACCAGTTCCTGGAGGAGTCCGTGTTTGTAGCGATGATGGGCGGGTTTTTGGGCCTTGTGCTCGGGTACACCCTTTTCAAAATCATAAGCATGCTATTCGTTATTCCGGGCCTCATGTCGTGGAAATCTTTCATACTGGCCACCTTTTTTTCCACCCTTACGGGTCTTGTTTCAGGCGTGTTCCCCGCATGGAAGGCCAGCAGGCTTACTCCGCTGGAAGCGATGCCTTAGAATACTTACTTTAAGACATGTAACGTTTTTGCGTGTCATAATCTCAATCCTAATCCCGGTAGTCCAGTGCTAGAAGAGATTGAAATGGTTGAGAAGGTTGAGGAGGTTGAGGGAGTCGAAATGGTTGAGTGCTTTTTTCATTCTACCCTTTTTTTCTTGCCCCTGCAGCTTGCATTGCGAAAGGTCCGGGGATCCCGGGTTTCTGAAGCAGGGTGGAAAAAACAGGATGGGAAGGGCAATGAAACCAGCTATTTTCACGTAAACTAATAACGAATAACTTATAACGAATAACTTATCTAAACTTCTTGGTCACGGCGTGGCTTCGCCGGGTTTTTATCCGTCAACCAGTCCGTGTGCCATCTCCGCGTATTTTTCTGCCAGATGGTTTAACAGTTCGGAGGCTTTCTTAATGCGCTGTTCTTTCCCCAGCGACTCGTTGCCCAGTATCTTTTTCATCTGGCAGCAAGTCTCGCAGAAATCCGCAACAATCATTTCCAGGTTCTGGATTGTCTCGCTGGTTGATTGCTCGGTGGTTTCTATCGCCATTCTGAGATCCAGGGAATCTTTAAGAACGCACTTCAGCGAGCTGATTTTTTGCACTCGAAACAATATGTCGGTGAGATCCAGGGGTTTAATCAGGTAATCAGACGCTCCTTTTTTTATAGCGTCAACTGCGGATTTCACGGAGCCGTAGGCAGTCATGATTATAACTTCGGTGCTATCGCATTGTTCCTTGGCATATTCCAGTACGCCAATGCCACTGGCCGATCCCGGCATTTCGAGGTCTGTTATGACCACATCGTAAACTTTTTCAGAGAGCAATTCTATCGCCTCATCACCCGAGCTCGCCGTTGTCACCTTGTACTGAGCATCTTCAAGGCACCGTTTTACTATCTGCCGTGATGTGGGGTCGTCGTCTACTACCAATACTTCCAGATCAAACATGTTATTTTGCCTCCATTTATTCTTACCAAAAATTTTGACCGCCGTATGTTACCGCTCCGACCCCATGGGCACCACCTTCCACGATCATTCAAACCAGCACTACCGTGCCCGGTCATATGGAGGCATACACAAGCTGTGGCCTTATAACATCACACAATCAGGCTTACCTCGATGAAGAAAGGACCCGATTCTGTTTCGAAAGGTACAACGATAACAGGCTGATCGGTCACGTGTTCCACGTTGTGGGACTTACCCGAAATGACCGTGGGAATTGCCATGCCTATTACGTACCCTTCTTCGGCCAATTGTGCTTTTGCCCCCCCGGTTATTATGTTTGTTATTTCTCCAACGCCGTCGCTGACATCACCCGTCAGCGATTCAATTTTTTCGCCGAGCATGTTGGACATGATTTTTAGTATACAGGGTTCCGTGAAGCTGACGGCGAAAGAGCCCTTCACGTTGTCTCCGGCCATCCCTATTATGGCGGTAATATCGCCATAGGCTTCGTGGGTTGTCTTTACGTGAGGCGACTGTGGTGTCGGGTTGATCCCGGCCATGGTTTTGAGAACATTGACCGTCGCATCAATAAAAGGGCCGATCAATTTCATATTAATCCTTGAATCGTCGCATTTGACAGCTGTGGCTTCTGACATGTTAACATCCCTTGACTTTCAGATTGTTAAGTTGTTCACGTTACCCTTCTCAACCCATTACACGCAAATATCAACCCTGAGCAATTTAGCCGATGGCTACTAAAATTTTTACCACAATGATGATTTTCAATGCAAAAAATAATAACAAAAAAAAATACAAAATATCATTCATTTGAACTCTTTCCGTTGACGACACTTTTAACCCTTAGACAGGGATCAATTCTGTGCTATTCTAGGAAAGAAAAACAGGGAGTAAGGGGGACTTGATTTTGCCCGCAAAACTTGAATACGCCATAATGGGAGCGACAGCACGGGAAGTATCTCACATCCTTTCTCTGCTTGAAACCCCGAAAAGAAGGCGGCTCGGATTTCTGGATGCAACCCTGGGAAAACTGTCCGGAAACGAGGTGGTAGTGAGCGTATGCGGGCTCGGGATAGCAAGCGCGGCCTTGGCCGGGGCAGTTCTCCTGGAGAATTTCGAGGTTAATACCATTGTCTGTGTCGGAATCGCCGGGGGATACCGGAGGGGGAACTTGAAGCGGGGAGATGTCGTAATCGTGGAAGAAGAAGTATACGCAGACATGGGCATAGATTACGGCAACTTCACGGATGCGCTCGATGAAATAGGGATTCCGGTGTTTCAAAGGGGCAAACACCGCTTTTTTAACCGCTGGCCTGTAAACTCATCTCTGGTTGAGATTGCGAAAACAAAAGCCGATGCCCTGACCAGCAGGTATGGCTTTTCGATTCATTTCGGCAGAGCCCTGACCGTGTGTGCTGTGAGCGGCAGCACGGCTCGAGCGGGCAAGCTTGAGAAACTTTATTCTCCGTTGTGCGAAAGCATGGAAGGAGCCGCGCTTGCGCAGGTTGCCGTAGCCTTCGGGGTTGAATTTTTCGAGTGTCGGGGAATCAGCAATAGAGCCGGGGTCAGGGACAAAAAGAAATGGAAGATAAGGGAGGCCAGCAAGAACGCGCAAGTGGCTCTGGTAGAACTGGTGTCACCCCGGGAATGAAAAAACCGGCAAGTCGTATCAGTTTTGACCTGATGTGATACTCATGAAAAAGCAGAAGGTTTCAGCCTATGGCCGAGAAAGATGTTCTTACTTTTGGCTATTCACCGTGCCCGAACGACACCTATCTTTTCTACGGACTTGCCCACGGTAGGGCCGGCACTTCACGGGCACGATTCAGGGTCGAACTTCACGACGTGGAAACGTTGAATTTGAAGGCCCGCGAGGCTCACTACGATTTGACCAAGATATCAATTCATGCTATCTGTCACGTTTTAAAGGATTACGTGTTGCTTAACTCGGGAGGAGCAATGGGCAAAGGGTGCGGGCCTCTCGTAGTTAGCGCCGGAAAGCTCGCCCCCGAACAGCTATCCGGCATTCCCGTGGCCATTCCGGGAGAGTTTACAACCGCAAACCTGCTATTTCAGATATTTACCGGCGGGAGCTCTCGCGTGGTGCCCATGCCTTATGACACCATCATGGACAGGGTGAGCAAAGGCGATATCGCGGCCGGCGTTATAATACACGAAGGGCGATTTACCTATCATCTCCACGGCCTGAACAAGGTCATAGACCTCGGGGAATGGTGGGAAGAAAGATACTCGCTTCCCCTTCCGCTCGGCGGAATCATGATAAGAAGAGACCTGGGCAAGGAGCTTCACCAGATTGCCGAGGAATCCATCAGGGAAAGCCTGCGCTTTGCCAGGAAACATGAAAACGAGGTGTGGAAATACGTCAAAGAAAACGCCCGCGAAATGGACGACGCAGTCATAAGGAGCCACATCGACCTCTACGTAAACGAGTACTCGGAAAACTTCGGTTCCTCCGGCAGGAAGGCCATTTACACCCTGCTGGAACTTGGTCACGCGTGCGGGTTTCTGCCCGGGGTTGCGCGGGATATTTTTTGGAACGAATGATTGGAGCGCTTTGGGGATTGACACCGGGTGATCTTCACACGTACGGAACCCGGGAATTATAACTTCAAGATTTGCTGGAGCCAGGTGTATGGAGAGTAAAAGTCTGAATAAAAATCCCGTTCTTTTTCCTTATTCCTATGTTACCGGCGACGAGAGAAAGAGGCTTTGCCTGTTGCTCCCGGAACTGCTGCTGTTGAGGCTGTTTGAGCCGGAAGACGGAGAAAAAGCCCCGGCGGGACCCTTCATAAAATATCTTTGTCCCGTCACGGACAAGGAATTCCTCGGGAAGCTCAGGAAGGCCATCACCGAGGACCGCACCCTGGTTTATGAACACACGGATGGTGAGAACCTTGCCATCTGGGAAGAAATCCTTGCTGATGAAGCAATGGAGTCCGCTCCTTTCCACCTGGTTACCCGGATCAGGGGTCGGTTT
>JALXAI010000059.1 GCA_026992215.1 Desulfobacterales bacterium
GCCTTGGAAGGCGGAGGGTAAAGGTTGTGCCTGACTCAGAGGAAACAAGACTGATAGATCCTCCCAGCCTTTTTACAAGCTTATGAGATACCGGAAGACCAATGCTCTTCCCGCCTCTGGATATCGGTACAAACAGGCTTTCCTGGGGCTCTCGAATGCCGGTCCCCTGATCCGTAATGGATATAGCTACCTCTTCTCCCGCGCTAAAGGTCATTATTTCCAGATTACCACCCCCTGGCATAGCGTGAGTCGCGTTCCTGATCAAGTTTATTATGACCTGTTTCAAAATATCGGGAGATGTCTCGATGCTTTCCCCTTCCCTTTGCGTGGAAAAACGGTAGGAGATGCCATGTTTTTTGAGTTCGGGCCCCATAAGTTCCAGGATCGAAACTATAAGTTCCTTCAGATCAGTATTTCTTATGTCCACCGCCGGTCTCGTGTATTCCCTGACAGAGGTCAAAAATCTCTCCAGCCTTTTTACCTCCGCGAGTATTGTCTCCTTACCCTCCTTCTGGTTTTCCGGCTCCATGATCTGAACAAATCCGCCGATACTCATAAGCGAATTTCTTATCTCGTGAGCAATCTCCGCTGAAAGTTCCCCCAGAATTGCCAGTTTCTCCTTTTGAAATACATCAGGGTGGTCAAGCAGGAACAATTCTTCGTAATTGGCCACGATATAGACTTCCGGTTCCCCTGAGGAGATGGGATCACTCCACGAAGGGAAAATCTTCAGTGGCACAACGGCCGGCCTGTGCCCCTTTTGTTTTATTTCAACCCTGATTGCCGTGGTAAGACCCGCACTGAATGCTCGCCTCAGGGCTTCGGCGAAGCTTCGCCTGTCCCTGGGCACAATACAGTCAATAAAAGTATCTACGCTAAGCTCCCGAGAAGACGGATCTTCTGCAATCCCGAAAAGTTTCCTCGCGGAGCGGTTCATGGAAGAAAACGAGAGATTACTCGACAGCACAAGGACAGGCACCGGCAATTTGCTAACTATTCGATCCCTTTCCGCCGTTAAGTGTTCCAGTTTTTCTCTAAGCGAGATAAACATCTCCAGACGATCTGCCAGAAAACGGGCCTGCTGCGCGGTAATCGGGCTAAATAGCAGGTCAAATACATTATTTCGTGGCAGTTTTTTCAAAATATCAAGATGCGTCCTGTTTACTATGAGGTTAACCAGCAAATCGGGGTGCATTTCGAAGTATTTGAGAGAAAACTCAATGATCCGGGCTTTAGGGTAAGTCGTCAGATCAATATTCAGAACGTCCGGTGGCTGAAGATCTTTCTCCAGAAGTGTTTTAAAGTCGCTTAGCACTTCGCAAACGTAGCCTGGCGGATGAAAAGCATCTCTGATTATCTGGTGAAGTTCTTGATTGGTGCTTAGAGTGTAAACTTTTCTGGGTTTCACACTATATCCCCAAAACACCTGTTAACAATGATCTGTGGTTATGTTACAAGTTCATCAGTAATTCTTTTAGTGGAAAGGTTATCAGGCAGACTGAAACGGGTTAGCCTAAAATCTAAAATACATAAAATACACAACATTCATAACTAACCGGATATTAAGACATTAGAACTAAAAATGCAATCATTTTATTCATGTTTCCCGATTTTGGTCAGCCTGGCAACATGTTACACTGGCCACAGGAAGCGTAGCTTTGGCCATTGCCCTTGCAGCCAATTTCTGTTATCCACTGGATTTATCGTGCACATATGAGATACTTGCAGGAAAAAGCAATAATACTTCGAAACCGGGATTACGGTGAAGCCGACAGGCTGGTCGCATTTCTTACCGAGGAACATGGCAAAGTCGTGGGGATTGCGAAACACGCCCGGAAGAGTAAGAAACGGTTCGTAAATTCTCTGGACATATTTAACCTCGTTGACATCGAATACGGCGAAAAGAGCTATCCAGGACTTGTTTTCATAAAGAGTGCCAGGTTAAGAGAATCCTTTCCCGGGCTGCGGGAAACGGTATTGAAGCTTTCGTGCGCGGGTTTGGTGGCTGAGGCCGTAAATGAATCAGTGCCCGAAAGAGATGCTCAGCCACAGATTTACCATCTCCTGCGCATGACGCTCACCCAGATGGAGAAGATCAGGGACACGGTAAACGTGGTATGTCTTTCCCTGTGGAAACTGCTGGTGTTACTTGGCTTATCTCCGCGACTGGACGGATGTATTATATGCAAGCGGCGGATTTCTTCGCGAGACGGCTGGGTAATCGATTATGCTCTTGGAGGCATCATATGTGCCGGACACAGACCACGCAAAGGGCCAACGGCTATTATCAACCGGGGAAGTATCACGTTGCTGGAAAGGGCGAGGAATACCGAGATGACAAAACTCTGGCGATTCAGGGTTCACCAGGATGACAAGCTGTCGGTTCTAAAAATGCTTGTAGAATATCTTCAGTTTCATATTGACAAACCGCTCAGGTCGGTTCAGGTGATATGTCAGCTTGGTTACGATATATGCAAGAGCACCAACGGTAAGAGGCATT
>JALXAI010000060.1 GCA_026992215.1 Desulfobacterales bacterium
CGGACAGGTTTCCATGGAAACTACCATGGCCTGCGGAGTCGGGGTTTGCCTGGGGTGCAGCGTTCCGGAATCGTTTTTTGCCCCCGCAGGAGATTCCGGCCGTAAGTATCTTCGTGTGTGCAGGGAAGGGCCGGTATTTAAAGTAGGAGAATAGTTTTGTCTGACAAAAATGATATATCTCTCGAAGTATCTCTTGGACCACTGACACTGCCCAATCCCGTCATGGTAGCATCCGGAACCTTCGGCTACGGGGTGGAATATTCGGGGCTTGTGGACATAGAAAAATTGGGAGCCATAGTCGTCAAAGGTCTGTCTCTGGAGCCAAGGCCTGGAAATCCGCCCCCGAGACTCGTTGAAACCCATGGCGGCCTTATTAATGCCATCGGCCTTGAAAATGTAGGTATTTTCAACTTCATTAACCAGAAGCTGCCTGTAGTGCTGAAGAAAAATGCTCGGGTCATTGCCAACATTTTCGGCAATACAGTTGACGAATATGCGGAGCTGGCAAAAATACTGGACGATACAAACGGCATCTGTGCGATTGAAATAAACATCTCCTGTCCGAATGTCAAAGCAGGAGGCATACTTTTCGGAACGGATCCCGTCCAGGCTTTTAAAGTAGTCTCTGCGGTCCGAAAAAATACAACCCTTCCCATCATAACCAAGCTTACACCAAATGTAACCGATATAAGCGAGATAGCCTCGGCGTCCATGGAAGCCGGCACGGATATCATATCGGCCATAAACACGGTATCCGCGATGGCAGTAGACATATATTCCAGGAAACCCAGGTTGGGAAACGTCTTCGGTGGACTCTCTGGGCCCGCCATCAAACCGATCGCCCTGAAGAAGGTGTGGGACGTGGTGAGCAGCGTCACCGTTCCGGTAATCGGAATAGGCGGGATAACAGATTACAGAGATGCCCTGGAGTTTCTGCTCGTTGGTGCCCGGGCAGTTCAAATAGGAACGGCGAATTTTGTAAACCCGAAAGCGCCGCTTGAGATAATCGAAGGAATGCGCTTGTTCTTCGAATCAGAGGGTATCCGTGACGTAAATCAATTTATCGGTTCGATCAATATCGAGTAGAGGTAAAAGGACTTTCAGCTCTTTTATATCCTGCTTAAAAGCCCCTCCACTTTCTCGGTTAAAATGTTGAGCTGAGTTTCCAGCTCAATCCTCGCGGTTTCCATATCTTCCCGCGAAGCCTTGCTGCTTACATGGATCGGATTTCCGAAAGCCGTCACAATTGTCCCGAAAGGCAAACAAAGATGAGTCCTGTCCCAGCTTGGAAATACGAGCCGTGGTTTCCCGCTCGTTATAACAGGCATTATAGGAGACCCGGTGTATTTGGCCACCAGGATAATGCCTTTTTGGGCTTTTCTTGCCGGTCCTTTTGATCCGTCGGCCATAAGACCGGTATGATAACCCTTTTTGACCATTTTGATCATCTTCGTAAGTGCTTCCACCCCTTTTCTATGGCTGGAACCACGGATTACCTTGAAGCCGAAAAGCGTAAGTACCCTGGCCACCAGTTCACCGTCTTTACTAGCACTGACCATTACTGTCCCTTTGAGGCTTCTGTCTCTTTCGAGATAAGAACCAAACAGGTAAGCAATACCGGGAAAGTCAAAATGCCAGGTGGCATACAAAACAGGCCGCCCCGATTTCAAAAGTTCTTTTTCCTTTTCGTCATTGAGTGTATAGTGATTACATGAATTGTATATAACTTTCAGGAGGTTTGCTGCCAGGGGAGGCACAATGGTCGGATAGACATGGCCTTTTAAAAAGTTTTCTATCTTGCCACCGAAGCTCATGAGAGATATTTTAGTTGAGAAACAAAATCGGTCAAGGGCAAAAGAAAGAATAGCCCTTGTTGGCTACCGCGCAACAGGAAAAACCAGCGTGGGAATTAAACTGGCTGGTTTGCTTGGCTGTAATTTCGTGGACATTGACGAAGAAATAGTAAAAGAACAGCACAAAAGCATAGAAAAAATCGTCTGTGAAAACGGGTGGCCTTATTTCAGGGAACTTGAAAGCCAAAAACTGGTAGAACTTGTTGAGGGCCGAAAACTGGTGGTCGCCACCGGCGGAGGTATCATTCTAAAAGAAAAGAACCGGGAAATGCTGAAAGATCATTTTTTTGTCATCTGGCTCAAGGCATCTCCCGGGGTTATAAGGAAGAGGCTTGAAAAAGACACGTTTCGATCCGACCAGCGGCCTTCCTTGTCCGGAAAGGGTGTGCTGCAAGAAGTAGAAGAGATACTGGAAATGCGCACAAAATATTACGAGGAAACCTCGCACATGGATGTGTCGACAGACGAATTGTCTCCGGTGGAGGTGGTTGAGTATATAATGAAAAATCTGCCCGGAAAGGGGAAAAATGATTAACGGGAACACTTTTGGGCATTATTTCAGGGTTACAACATGGGGAGAATCCCACGGGCCCGCACTGGGAGCGGTCATTGACGGGTGTCCCCCTCGATTGCCACTGTCAGAGGA
>JALXAI010000061.1 GCA_026992215.1 Desulfobacterales bacterium
TCACCCAGGCACTGACCATAACCAGAGGGGCAAAGCAACAAGCAGCCGAGTTGCTGGGGATAAGTTTCAGGTCTTTCAGATACCGCTTGAACAAGTACGGCCTGGGATCCGAAAAAGACTAGTCAAATTTACCCTTTTCTTCCTCTATGACGCTTTTGATCTTCTCGGCAAGCTGTTCAATTTGTTCGTCCGAGAGTTCAATTCCCAGAAGTTTTAGAGATTTCAAGGAAGCAATGTCCACACTATCATCAGGTTCTCGATAACCTATTCCGAGAAACCTCATGAAGTTGTTGGCCACATGTACAACTGAAATATACTTGACCTGAAAAGGATCCATAACCGACGGGTCAATTTCGTCAATGCTATGATGATAGTAGATGGCCTTACCAAGCTCCACGGGAAAATTCCACTTCTGAATCAGGTACGAGCCCACGTCGTTATGTGCAAAGCCGAGCTTCTCCCTTTCAATCTCATAATAGCTCCCGTCGCCGTTATAAACGTACTCGGCTATTTCCCTGTACTCGTCGGGCCTCGACAAGTTTATTATGGTTTTGCCAATGTCGTGAAGCAATCCACCAACCAGGGCTTCGTCAGATTTAATGGCCTTGAACTCGGTAGCCAGCACAGCCGCCGCTATGGCAGTCCCCACAGAATGTTCCCACAACAGTTTCTCAACCAGGCCAAACTTTGCATAAAACTGCCTGGTGGAAGCCGCTATGACAAGATTGGCAAGGGCTTTATATCCGAGAACGTTTATGGCTGCCCTTAAAGTCTTGACCTTATGCACCCTGACATAATAAGCGGAATTGGCCATCCCGATAATCCTGGATACCATGTTGCTATCGCCAATGATGGCTTCTTCAAGTTGTGCGACCGTACTGTTGGGATCATTTACGAGCTTCAGAACCTTGCTTGCAACAATCGGAACCGGAGGTAAATCACAGCTTTCCTCGATCATCTCGATAATCTTACTATTATCCATGGCGGATACCCCTGTTTTCGCTTCCGCAATTCATTAGAACTAAAAAACAAAAAACACCACTGGCTGGCAATTCAATATCATTGTAACAGGCAAATGGCGATTCAAGCAAATATTCCGAGATAAAAGTACGTCGTGTTGACAGTATCTTTAATCGCACATACCACAAAACGACGAAAATCTCAAACCCTGTTTGAACATTGCAGGCAGGAAAGAAATCCCAGCTTAAGTTTCCCGCCAAAAACAATTGTAAGCGAAGCTCTTCGTAGCGGTTGCTGATTTCGAATCCCTGTAAATGTATCCCCTGTCTTCATTCTTCGCATCCTCAACAGGAGGACTATAACTTATCTGGGGGTGACATTTTTACTTTGCAGCTAAGGGGTGACATTTTTATATTGTAGCGACAAACTTTTACTTTTTTCTTGACAAACTTACTACGGTCGATTATGAAGGAGGGTTTGAATGAGGTAAGCACAAAAAGCTTGAAGGAGGGAGATATGATCAAGAGCCCATGCCTGGATTGTGAGAGAGCCAACGAAGACAAAAACCAGTGCCTCGAAACCTGTGAAAAGCTAAAAGAATACCAGGAAATGATCCTCAAACAAGGTATATATGCCAGAATCTAGGCTATCCTGACAAGCACCTGACAACCAAGCGGTATTTGGAAGATACCGCTTGTTTTTTATTACCTCGTATCTCTCCGGGAGCAACACATGGAACTCTTCAAAGAATATCCGTTCATCAAGGAAATTCCCGTTTTCTGGGGAGACATGGACTCTTTCAGACACGTAAATAACGTCGTGTACTTTCGATGGTTCGAAATCGCAAGGATCGCCTACTTCGAAAATCTAAAGGCTTTCAGGCCTTTACCCGATATCAATGTCGGTCCTATCCTCGTAAAAACAAGCGCGAAGTATCTTAAAGCCATCAGTTACCCTGATACTGTCAGTGTCGGTGTAAAAAGTGTCTTTTACTCCGAAGAAAAAATAGAACAGATATATGCCATTATGAGCCACCGCAAAAACGTAATTTGCACCGAGGGAAACGCAACAATTTTCGGATACAACTACAAGGCAATGAAAAGAGCACCCATCCCGCAGGATGTTTTGAAGGCCATCGAAAGGATAGAAACCCAAGGAGATGAATCATAAAGACAGGCGGCAGATGCTGTACCGGGGGAACACGCTCTAAAAGACAATGATCAGGTACTCTGGCCATGGCCCCGGCTGCTATCAAACCTTTTTATACCCTGTCTCGATTTTGAGGCACGCACCCCGCGGTGATCCGGTTTTTACTTTTTCTGCCGCCACCGATTTTATCGTACGGCCTGCTGAATAGGGATTTTCTTCCGCGTTTTCAACAAAAGAAAATCTTCCATTACCCAAAATCCCCATATTTGCCTCCAGAACCTTCACCCGTTTTTTTAATGCACGGTAACAACTAATCGAAGTTCAACCACGGATTCAAATAACCGAAACTTTGTGCCTTCAGATGAGGATTGATGAGATTCCTCACGCCT
>JALXAI010000062.1 GCA_026992215.1 Desulfobacterales bacterium
TGGAACACCGCAAGGTGGTTATGCAGGTAACATCCGCAGTGGACGGAACCCTCCTTGCCAGGAAAATCATGTTGACCTTCCCTGGTGAAGACGAGTTTTCCATCCTTTCCAGCAGCGAGGACAGTATTAAGATTTCTTCGAGCTATTCTGGAGAACTATGACCATACCAAACGCTCTGACCCTTGTCAGGATAATACTCATTCCACTGCTTGTAATTCTGCTTCTCGAAAACCAGCTGGATAAGGCCCTGGGAATATTTGTAGTGGCAGGAGTCACAGATGCTCTTGACGGGCTCATAGCGCGTATGTTTCACCAGAAAAGCAAGCTGGGTGCTTACCTTGACCCTCTAGCAGACAAACTCCTCCTCGTGACCACGTACCTGACCCTGGCACATCTTTCTTTACTTCCCGTCTGGCTGGTGGTGATAGTAGTCAGCCGGGATCTATTCATTGTACTCGGCGTAATGACCTTCCTGTTTCACGGTGTCAAGTTCGAAATACACCCGTCCATCCTGAGTAAAATAACGACCCTGATGCAAATAATTACCGTGATTCTTGGGCTGTCATCGCCTCTTTTCGGATTTCATAAAGTGTGGCTTTCTTCTTCCTGCGTAGCAACGGCAATGGTTACCACCGCATCCGGATTTCATTACCTTATAACCGGAATCAAAATCTGGGAAGATACAAGAGTAAATGACCATGTTGAGGCTGAGAAGTAGTCTCAACAATCTCCGTACACTATCTCCAGAGGCAGGACGAAACAACCTTCCTCTTACTTTCCATCACATTGTCGCCATATATCTTTGAAAAAATTAGAAACATCCACAGATGCTTCCTGTGAGGCAGCAGGTACTTTTTTCAGGCGTGATTGCGACTTCGTTAGTTCACAAGTTGTGGTGCTGGGTTAAAGGGCCAGGCATCTTTTTTCGTGGGAAAACCGGTGTATTACCGCAGTGTTTTTAAACTCCTTTGAGTTTGTACGTAAAAACCTGGAGGGTTGCCTCGAGAAGTCCATCGCTATTCTTCATGGGGTAGATGGTTACGCGTTTCACGCGGGCCAGGGCATCCGAATTTTCTATGTCATAAAGGTAGTCCGTTAGTTGTTTGGGGGTTATACCTGCAAGCTTGATTTCCACGGACACCTCTTCGTACTTATCACTAATTGTCTTCGTGGAAGGTTTCATATATTTTATAAGTTCTTTGATTTCAACCTTTTCCGCAATATTTTCCAGCAGAGAAAACAGGGTGAAGCTTTTCTTGCGATTTTTCAGTTGTCGGTCAACCTGTTCACTTTTCGCCTTTAATACCCGGTATTCTTCCTTCAGGCGTTCGAATAGCTGAACATCTCTCCTGACCTTGCTTATATCAGACCTGTACCTTTCGTGCTCCGCCATGAGAGGTCGAATGACCAACACGGTCAGGAAGAGGACGGCAAGTATTACACTTCCTCCCAGAATAAAGAGCTTTTCTCTTAACGACAACTTCCTCACTTTTATTTTGCCCTTTCCAGCGTCATTTTAAAGCTAACACCTTTCCTCGATCTATTGACCTTTGCGTTGGTGATCTTGATACTCGCGAAGTAACCCGATTTTTCCAGCAAGTTCTTAATCTTGTCCACGGTATTATACGAGTCCGTCTGCCCGCTGACCCTGACGCTTGTCGGGTCGATAGAAAGGTTTGTCAATGTAACCTTCAGGTTTGCCGGTATGGACTCGTGGATTACTCTCAGTATATCGAGCGTTGATACTTTGAAATCTTCCCCCGCAAAGAACTCCACCATCCTGGTCGCCTCAGCCACCCTGGTTTCCATCTGGGCAACCGGTTTAACCATCTTTGTCCCCCGGGGAAACACGGAGCTGAATTCCTGTTTAAGCTTATTTTCCCAGTAATTGTACACCTTTTTGTCCGTGTGAACCTGAAACAGGAGATTACCTATCAGCAGGATAAAAACAATGGCAAAACCGACTCCTATGTTTACGAGGTCTCTTTTAATGGTCTTGAATTTTAGCCGTGCTGCAAATTCGTCCTGTCGAAGATTAAGGCAGTCATTTTTCGCAAGCCCCGCAAGGGCAAGTCCCGTGGCAACACCGTATCTGTCCCGTTCTTTGCCCAGCACCTCCGAGATCCCGGGGATATCAGGATCCTCTGGGGTGAGCAGGGGTTCGCAGGGAATATCCAGTTCTTCACTTACCAGGTCTCTGATTTCTGTCGCAAGTTCATAATTTTCACATATTTCACCTGCGAGAAAAACTCGCTCTGGCACAGGCAATGAATACCTTTCTTTAAATATTTCAAGGCTGCGCGAGAGTTCAAGGCACCACGTTTTTTTCGCGGCATCTTCATCTGCCCCTGAGCCACCATCCCGAGCGATGGAGCGGATACCCACCGGGAAAATCCTTATTGCCTTTCCTTTTCCATTCACCACAGAAACTGCTTCCGACCTGTTTGCATCAACCTTGACGATAAGCCCGGATCCGGCACCGGAATTTTTAAACGGCACAATCCCGGCAAGCGCCATACCACCCAGGGTAATAATCTCCGGTTCGACATCGGCATCCTGAAGCATGGCAATCAGTTCCGCTAGTTCATCCTTGAACACCAAGGCACCGAAAACCCATGTTTTTCCGTCTTCCATGGGATCATGTACAAAACCGGTCACAAGATCTTCCACCGGCACCGGCAAGGTAGGTTCAAACTCGAATTTAATTGTTCTTGCAATTTTCTTAACGTCCGAGAACGGCAGAACAGTTGAGCGGAAAAAGATCCTGTTTCCAGGAAAGTTCGCCACCACCCGATCAGCAGTCAGAGCATTCCTCGAAATAAATTCTTTAATAAGCTGTGCCTTCTCCTCTGGAGCAGAAACTTCGATCTTTTCCGACGCGGCCTTTTCGATAGCGAATTTCTTGAATGAAATCCGCCTCATTCGAACCGCCATGACAGTATGATCGGTAAGCTCCAGTCCCAGTATGGTCTCAGACATCTCTACACTTCTTCCGCTATTTTACTTTCCAGAATACAATCCTGGGGACAGACTCGCCCCTGTATACTACTGCGCTGGCCACTTTCTTACTATAGCGCACTCTGGCAACCGATTTCACTTCAAAATATTTACTCTTCACCGTTATTACGTTCCTCGGAAGTTCCAGGGTCGCCCAACCCGGAACATTTTTGTACCACGCGGGATTCCCAAGGTCATCCCTGTGGGAAGGATCTTCACGATACTGGATAAGCTCTTCAACCATGTCATCATCTATTTCGGGGGCAAGCACCCTGATCAGCGCCGCCGGAGCCACGTTAAGGTTTATCTTTCCGGAACCGTATACGGCAACTATCTGTTTCAGCCCGATGTGGTTTTCATCGCCGTAATAAAGCTGGGGTGTTATGCCTTTTATCATAAGGAGTTCACCGGTTGTAGTAAGGGGAGCATTTTTACAGTGGTAGGGGCTCGGCAGGCCCGCGTAATAATCTTCCTCGGCACCAAACCCGGTCGGTTCATCGTCGGGATCAATCCAGTCTTTTATGGCATTGAGAATATCCTCCGGCTCGGCGTCCCCGATCAAGAGTTTCCCACTGGCCAGTATCCTCAACCATAAATCCTTCTGGTCGGGAACAAATTTACCGGTGTTATCCACAAGCATATTAATGTTCAGCCTGGCATTAACAGGTGTGACCTTCAATTCCCACTCTACGTCCGGGAATAAGCTCTTTACATCTCCCACACTTTCTTCCAGATCTCCCCAGGAATCAAAAAACGAATCCGAAGTATTTTCCTTGCCGTCTCTTTCTATGAGCGAAAGTGCCACCTGCACCCCCGATCTGGCCACGCAAAGGGCTTTTATGGAGTTTTCAAAATTGGCAGCCATAGCGACCTGCAGTACGCTGAAGCGCTGGAACTCCAGGGCCACGACCGTCAACAAAGCTACAACTCCAATGGCAAGCACCAGTGCCACCCCGGATTCGCTTCCGGGTTTCTTCCCCCGCGTGTTCTCACGATTACCAACCATTCGTTATTCCTTAACAGTTGAAACGGGTATAAACACTTCGGTCCCAAGAGTAACAGGTTCCCCTTCCGGGTTGTTCAAGGTTACGGAAATGCGCACAGCAGACGGAATGGGTGCTGAGCCGGCATTACTGTCCCAGCTTTCGCTCTTCTCTCCGTCAGGATTGATGTATTCAATCCGGAAACTTTTTACGTGCCTTGAGAGCACAAAATCATAAGCGGACAATCCTTCCTTTTGATCTTTCTCCAGAAGATCAGTACTTTCAACCATGGGCACGGCACGGCGAATCAGGGAATAATCACCGGTATCTTCATTTTGTTCCAGGTAATAAGACACGTACCAGATCAGGGACCTGTCTTTTTCCGCATCCAGGATGCTCTGGGAAGCGGTAAAAAAAGACAGCCTGTCAACCCTTTCTCTTCCCCTGTCCCCGGTAATTTCTTCCCCTTTGAATGCTGCCTTGCTTTCCTCACCTCCCCTTCCCTTCAAAGACTTATCGAAATAGGTGGATTCGAGGTCAGATAGAAGCTGGGACAACAGCAGTCTTCCCACGTGGTAAATCTTGACGGTTTCACGAATTCTCCTGGTGTTGCTGGTCGTTCCCCAGAAAGTCCCGTAGAGGGTGCCGATAATAAAGGCCAGGATTGTTATGGCCAGAAGAAGCTCAAGAAGGGTAAACCCGGAAGAAAGGATCTCCGGGGATCTTCTTTTCCCGCCAACTGAAACCCTGAAACCAGCGGAGAAAAACATCACTGTTTTTCCTCCGGAACGTAAAAGTACTGGGAAGACACGAATTCTCTTTCCACGTTTCCTTCAGAGTAAGTGATGGTAAGAGTAACTTTTTCCAGATTTTCTATCGTTGTTGGTTCGGATTCTATCTTCCAGGAGAACGACGGAAACTCGTCTCCGAAATCTCCGCTCCCGTCTATGCTTTGCTCTCCAGATGCTACGGCCAATTGAATATCGGCAATTTTTTGCTGAGCCAGAAGAGCAAACCTCGTGTTTATCTCAGACTCATAGGCCATATCAAGACCGTGGCTCTGGGATTTCAAAACAGCAACCAGGCCTATGGCAAGGATTGCCACCGCTATCATGACTTCCAGCAGGGTGAATCCGTAAGTGTTAACCCGCAATTTTTTTCCGCAAATCCCAAAGTCTTTCATCGATTACCAATTCTCGGTGATCCAAAAGCACGGGGCAATAATAAAAGGTTAGTGTTGTTGCCCCGGCAGGGTACGCCTTTTATCTTCGCCGGGTCACCCATGTTATTCTATATTTTCGACGTAACCGTCTTTTATTTCTACTTCCCCCGTGAACGCGCTAAGAATTAGCGTGTAACAGTCCTTTTGATCTACTCCAATATGTATAACGGCCGGGTCCGAGATTCCAAGGGGGAAACACCTGATCACCTGAATCCCGTGACTACGAGATTCACCACTTCCCACCTTGACCGACAGAAACCTGATCTCACCAGGTAAAACTTTCTTTTTTACCGCCTTATCCAGGATAACTTCCGTCTTCTTGATCGAATCGCCTTCCGAAACCTCCGAGCCCGGGAAATCGAGCATCCAGTAATATTGATTGCTTAAATCAATGAACAAATAATACGTTTTGCCTTCAGTAACCGCATGCGTTCTTGCAACGAGTATGGCACCCGTCAGCTCCCTTGCAGCCTTCTTCAGGTCTCCCGGGTAAAGCAGTTCTGATACACGCGGCATGACAGCCAGTGTGAGTATGCCAATGAGCAAGATTACAACAACCAATTCTATCAGGGTGTAGCCCGGTTTATTCAACGTCCTGGCTGCTGATATCCGCATCGAAGCCTTCCCCGCCTTCGCGGCCGTCCGCACCGTAAGATATTATTTCAAAATCCCCGTTGGGAGAAGGGCTCAAGTATACATAGTCATTGCCCCAGGGATCCTTGGGCACCTTTTTCTTATCGAGGTATCCGCCTTCGCGCCAGTGAGCAGGTATCCTGCCAACTGTCGGCTTTTCAACCAGAGCTTTCAGCCCCTGCTCGGTGGACGGGTAAAAACCGTTGTCCAGCTTGAACATTTTTACCGCCGAAGCCAGGCTTTCTATTTCCACTCTAGCCTTCGCGACCCGTGCCTTTTCGGGCTGATCCATAAAACGGGGAACGATAACGGTTGCAAGGATACCAAGAATTATTATTACAACCATGAGCTCGATAAGGGTCAAACCCTTGTCGTCGGGAAAAACTTCCAAATGCTTTTTCTCTCTCACTTCTATCCCTCCAGGTATATAAAATTATCTCTCTTCTCCAGGTTGGGCATTATCCACAAAATCCACTTTCCCGTCACCGCACAATAGTGCTCATTTGCAGGATAGGCAGCAGAATCGACACGACTATAAAGCCGACCGCGGCCCCCATGACCAGAATCATTATTGGTTCAAGGAGCGCGGTCATGGCGGTGATCTTCATCTCGATCTCTTCTTCATAGCTTGATGCCACCTTCTCAAGCATATCCTCCAGTGTTCCGCTTTTTTCTCCCACACCGATCATTTGAATCACTATCGGCGGAAAAGCCTTCGTTCTGGCCAGGGGACCGGCAATACCTTCCCCTTCGACAATTTCGTCCTTGGCCTGTTCCAGAACCTTGCTCAACACAACGTTGTTTAAAATGTTTCTGACGATATCAAGTGCGGTCAAAAGCGGCGTCCCATTTTTCAACAGAACACCCAGGGTCCTCGAAAAGCGCGCCACTGCAACCTTCCTGTTTATCTTACCCACAACCGGGAAATTGAGCTTTATCCTGTCGAACCACTCGCGCCCCTTTGGAGTGCTCACGAACTTTCTGAAAACAAGCACAATAGCTGCGAAGATAAGCACCAGGAGCCACCAGTAATGCTTGAGAAAGTTGCTGACAGCTATCAGAATCACAGTGGGAAGGGGGAGCGCCTGCTGCGTTTTTTCGAATATTTTCGTCACTGCCGGTATGACGAAAGTTATGAGCAAGAAAAGTATTGTAGTACCAATAATCAGCATGATGGTCGGATAAGCCAGCGTGGCGTAAATCTTGTACCGCAAGCTCTGTTGCCGTTCTATGAAATCAGCAAGCCTCTCGAGTACCAGCTCGAGGGTACCTGAAGCTTCTCCCGCTTCAACCATGTTAACAAAAAGGGGTGAAAATACCCTCGGGTGCTCGGCCAGTGCACTCGCAAGGCTGTTTCCTTCGTTTACCCGCTCCCGAATCTGGGCTATTACCCTTTTTAACGAAGGATTCTCCGTTTGCTCCAGTAGTCCGTTCAAGGAAGTTACCAGTGGAAGCCCGGCACCGATTAACGTGGAAAGCTGACGGGTCATGACGGTAACATCGCTGAGCTTGATTCTCCTGGAAAACCAGCTCAAAGAGATATCCCTTGCGCCAATTTCCCCTTCGGTTTTTTTCTCCTCTTTCAACGAAATCGGAAAGATACCGTTTGCTCTCAGCTTCTGGCGTGCAAGACGGGGACTGTCGGCATCAATGATGCCCTTTATCTCCTTGCCCCGCTCATCAAATGCTACGTATTCGTATACCGCCAATGCGAGTTTTCCTCCTGCGCATTCACCGATGTATCTGTTTTTATTGTCTCATTTGATCCTGCATTTCGTCAATATTTACGTGCCGGTTCCCCCGTTGTGCTTACGCGGAATTCCCTGGTCTTAAAAGCTGTTGATAAATTCCATTCAGTTCCTGCATCGCCGTTATCCTTGCTTGCTTAACGTCATCCTGCTCATGGGGGTGAAGATCCGGATGGATCGATTTCACGATCTCCCGATACCTGGCCTGCAATTCCTGGTTGCTGCAGTTGCGGCGCAGATCTAAAAAAGCACGATAAAATTCCAGTTTATCATTGCTTTTCGTTTCCTTGCCCGGGAAGCCTGATGTCACAAGCCCCTCTCTTTCGGAAAAAGGAACATTCAGACCATCGGCTACCCTTAACAAGAGCAGCTTTTTTTCCCAATCCAACCCCAGAATAGAATTATTAATATAGACAAGTAACTCGAAAACAAGGTTCCTAGTTTTTTGGTCTTCCCCGATGAGTTCCGGAAGCGTATTGAGCAACCCGGAAAAACTTATGGACGAGCCGGCAAACTGCCTGAAAAGTGATTCCACGGATGAACACGCCCTGTAATCAAGTTTAAAGGCCCGGCAAACCAGTCCCGACATATCGGGAATTTTCTCAGCGGGATCTTCCCTTTGAAACTTGGACATGAGCGCAAGAAGACCCACAACATTTGCCACCACGAGCCTTTTCCCACGGTTATCTTCCGAAGAGCTGACCTGTTGAAATTTTCTTTTCACGCTCTTCAGGGTTACATTCAAAGGGCCAAGCAGATACCAGCCGAATAAGTATGCTATTCTCTCAACGCTGTTCCCTCCCATGCGTACGCGCACGAACTCCTTCCAGCCTTTTTCTCTTAC
>JALXAI010000063.1 GCA_026992215.1 Desulfobacterales bacterium
ATGAAACCACTGAGCACTTTAAAAGAAGGTGACAGAGGGATAATTGTTGCCATAAATAATAACGGGGCCCTTCGGAGGCGACTTCTCGAAATGGGGTTCCTCAAGGGCACGGAAATTTACGTGGAGAAGTACGCACCCCTCCAGGATCCCATGGAGCTAATCCTCAAGGGTTATCATGTTTCTTTGCGGGTGGAAGAAGCTCAGCAGGTACTCGTGGAACCGATACCGGAGGAAACTTGATGGCCTCTCCCACCATTACGATTGCCCTTGCCGGCAATCCCAACTCGGGGAAAACCACCATTTTTAACAATCTCACCGGAGCCCGCCAGAAGGTAGGAAACTGGCCCGGGGTAACAGTCGAGAGGAAAGAAGGTTCGGTAAATTTCAAGGGACACAGGATAAAGGTGGTGGATTTACCCGGCACTTACAGTCTTACTGCCTACTCGGTGGAGGAACGAGTTGCCAGGGACTTCATACTGAATCACCACCCGGACGTCGTGGTAGATATACTGGATGCTTCCAACCTTGAAAGAAACCTCTACCTTGCAACACAACTTATCGAAATGGGCGTGAAATTGATTCTCGTTCTTAACATGGCCGACGTGGCCAAGTCGAGGGGTATTGACATTGACGGAGAGCTCCTGAGCCAGCTTCTCGGCGTGCCTGTGGTTTTCACGGTGGGGAAACTTAACGAGGGAACGCGCGAGCTTCTGGAAAAAGTAATAGAAGTGGCGGGGCAGGAAAAGGACAAGGAAAAGACTATTTATGTCACATATGGCAAGGAAATAGAAGAGGAACTGGGAAAAATAAGTGCTGAAATCGCCAGGGCAAAGCCGGACCTGGGATCACACTACACCAGGTGGCTTTCCGTAAAGCTCCTTGAAAACGATCCTCTGGCCATCGAGGAAGTGCAATCGTGGGGAGAAAGCGGCAAAAATGTCCTGAAGGTAACCGAAAAAAGCAAAGAGCACCTTGAAGAGATATACCACGAAGATCCCGAAATATTGATTACGGAGCAACGTTACGGTTTCATCCAGGGGGCGTGCCGCGAAGCGATAAAAACCGCGACACAGACAAAGATAGACATTTCCCAGAAGATAGACCTGGTTCTCACCAACAGACTTCTCGGTTTCCCCATTTTCATCTTTTTTATATGGGCTATGTTCCAGTTGACTTTCAGCCTGGGTGAATACCCCATGAACTGGATTGACTCTTTAATGGGAACCCTGCAGGCGGTGGCCGGAAACCTTCTTCCACCGGGGATGCTTAAGGATCTCATCGTGGACGGAATCCTTGCAGGAGTTGGAAGCGTAATCATATTTCTGCCGAACATATTGATCCTGTTTTTTTGCATTGCTCTCCTCGAAGACACTGGATACATGGCCAGAGCGGCATTTTTAATGGACAGGATCATGCACTGGATAGGCCTGCACGGAAAGTCTTTTATCCCGATGTTAATCGGCTTCGGGTGCAACGTGCCTGCCATAATGGCTACGAGAACCCTTGAGAGCGAGCGCGACAGGATACTCACTATTCTCATCAATCCGCTGATGTCATGTTCTGCCCGGTTACCGGTTTACGTTCTTATCGCCGGAACCTTTTTTGCCGCAAAGGCCGGAACCGTTATCTTTTCCATCTACCTGCTGGGCATTGTGCTGGCCATTTTAACTGCCCAGCTATTCAGCAAGACCATACTGAAGGGTATGAGTATGCCCTTCGTGATGGAACTGCCCCCCTATCGAGTTCCCACTTTCAAAAGCCTCATGATTCACATGTGGGATAGAGGCGTGGTGTTTCTCAAAAAGATGGGAGGAGTCATCCTGGTTGGCAGCATAATCATATGGGCCCTCGGGACATTTCCCAGAAACCCTGAAATCGACGCGCGCTACAAACAAGCAAGGGAAGAGCTTGAAGCAACATATTCCGCAAAACTAGCCATGGCTCGCTCCGAAAAGGATCGAGAAAAAATCAGGCGCCAACTGGCGGAAACACTGGAAAAACTACTGATCAAAACCAACCAGGAAAGGATGGCACAAACCTATCTCGGTCACATAGGCAAGGTTGTCGAGCCCATCTTAAAACCCCTCGGCTTCGACTGGAGAATCGGGATAGCCCTCTTAAGCGGCTTCGTGGCTAAGGAAGTTGTAGTAAGCACCATGGGAGTTATATACTCGGGGGGTGGTGGAGAAAAGGAGGGAGAGAAATCCCTCCAGAAGGCTTTGAAAGAAGAAAATTTCAGCCCGGCCAAGGCGTATGCGTTCATGGCATTCGTCCTGATATATACCCCGTGCCTGGCCACAGTCGCCGCAATAAGGCGAGAAATCGGAACAAAATGGATGATATTTAACGTTGCATATTCCCTTACACTGGCGTGGGTTGTCGCATGGCTTATTTACCACTGCGCCATGCTCGTGGCATGAGATTTCGTTCATCATCAAGGAAAGAAAACCCGCATCATGCGCCAGCAAGGCCTTGTGATATATAGACAAATCA
>JALXAI010000064.1 GCA_026992215.1 Desulfobacterales bacterium
ATTTGTCCGCCCACGGAGTTCAGTTCGATTTTCAACGAGTTCGTATAGTCATTGATCCCGATAACTTCGTTTTGATCATCAAGAATCAAATTATGAAACTTCTCCGTGAATATTTCAATACACGATACACCGGAACCCTTATTCATCAGAATGGTATGTCCATCGGCGGTCTGGAGTCTTATATATTTCCCGTCTTTCTTGCTCTCAGCCATTTTGATCGTCTCACCACCGCCCGTGGCAACAGTAATCGCGGTATTCTTGTCATCCAAGCTTACTTTATGCTGGTATGGAGTAAGAAATTGAACATGCGTCATGTCCTTTCCCTTGACGAGGGCCTTGTGATCCCCCTTGAAAAGACTTCCAACCACAACCGGACGATCGGGATCACCTTCCAGGAAGTCCACCAGCACTTCATCACCAATTAGAGGGGTAAACTGCATGCCGTGCTTTTCACCCGCATATGGGTACGCCACCCGTATCCAGCACGAACTGTGTTCATCCCTCTGCCCTTCCCTGTCCCAGTGAAACTGAACTTTCACCATGCCATAATGCTCGTCATCCAGGTAACTTTCCTCGCCCTTGGGGCCAACAACAATCGCTGTTTGAGTCCCGGGAACCAGAGGTTTAGGAGTTATTCGTTCAGGTTTAAAGACAACTTCTTTCAAAATGCATGAAAAAGTGTTGTAATACTCCAGCTCTTCCAGCATTGAATGCTGTTCCAGAACTTGAGGTTGTTTTCCTTTATGAATCACCTTTATGATTGTGTATTCTTGATTTAACAATCCTCTTGGGTGATTCACCAGTTTAAAAAAATAGCCTGGCACAAGCCGCGGACAAAAACTTCGTCCTTCTCCAACCGCCTTGAAAGCTATTTTTTCATGGAGCCTTACTTTTGCCCTGCGCTGCCCCTCACCTTTATCCGTATATTCACCCGGATACTCATAATGCTCAAGCTTCTCGTTTTCTTCGTCCTTCTCGGACACTTTAAGATCCAGGTCCGGCCTTTTAAAATTGTAATCGGTCAGAGTAACCTTACCCGTGGTCATCCTCTGCCGATACCTGTAGTTGAAAATGCACTCTTCTTCAGGAACCATGCTATCAGAAATGTGAAACATTACCTCATGGTCACCGCTAATCTTTTTGTGAACCACGTTCTGATCACCCATCACAAGAACGTGGTGATCCCGGTTGTGTTCAAAGAAGTAAAAAATGCCTTCTTCTTCGAGCAACCTGGAAATAAAGGCAAAATCAGTTTCGTTGTATTGTACACAATACTCCCTTTGTAAATACCTGTTGGTAAGAGCGAATCTAAATCTATCTCCGGGAATTCCGGCATCTGTTAGAACCTGCTGTATTATCTCATTTACCTTCTTTTTCTGGAAAATCCTGTTGTTTGTCTTCAAGGTAAGAAGCCATAAGCTGGGAACGAGAGAACATCGATATATGGTGAAATTTCCCCTCTCTCCCAATGACTCCATTTCATTTATTATTCCATGAATATACCGGTCATCTCCTTGAGCTTCTATTTTCAGGCAGGCCTCTTCCCCCACCAGAGCCTCAAATACAAAATCGTCACTTTCACTGCCTTCCATCGCCAGTTCAAGGTTAAATTCATACAGTCGAGATATTTCTTCGGTTCCCTGAAATGACAGAACCCTGAACATGCTCCAGTCCCCTGAAATGCCGAAGGTAAACTTAGCTTCACTGGCCACGTCCATCAACGCCATGATTAGCCTCCTCTGACTATTTATCTAACGCTAATCACTGAATCTTATGGAAAATTGTCCATCTTCCGTAATGTCAAGATTGAGGATGGAAGGCAATTTGCCCTCACCCATCTTAGCAAGGATCTCGTTTGAAATCCGGGGCAACAGTGTCCCCTGAAGAATGTGATCGATGTTCCTGGCACCCGTTTCAACTTCGGTGCATCGTGCCGCGATCTGGTCCACCACCGCCGGAGAATACCTGAAGGAGATCTTATGAGTTTCCATTAGTCGTTCACCCAGTTTATCCAGCTTGAGCGACACGATTTCCTTCATGGCATCAGGGTTCAGAGGCAGGTACGGAACAACGGTCATCCTCGCAAGCAGTGCCGGTTTGAAATGATTGCTCAGAATCGGCCTGATCGCCGACATAATTACTTCCGGGTCAGCGTTTTCTTCGCCGGCGCACATTTCCGTAATCACGTCGGACGCAAGATTGCTGGTCAGGAACAAAACAGTGTTGCTGAAGTTAATTACTCGTCCCTCTCCGTCTGAAAGCATTCCCTTGTCAAAAACCTGGTAAAAAAGGTTCATGACCTCGGGATCGGCCTTTTCGACTTCATCAAGCAGAACGACGGAGTAGGGCCTCTGGCGTACCGCCTCGGTGAGCACGCCCCCTTCACCGTATCCCACATACCCGGGAGGAGATCCAATCAACCTGGATACCGTGTGTTTTTCCTGGAACTCGCTCATGTTGATGGTCACCATGAAGCGTTCTCCTCCAAAAA
>JALXAI010000065.1 GCA_026992215.1 Desulfobacterales bacterium
CCCATCACATCGTAGATGCCTTTAATCCATTGTTTCCATCGAGGAAATTTATGTAGTTCGTCAAATACGAGGAGTTGGTCGTCTTTCCTCCATCTCTTTTTTAAGATTGCGATCCTGTCTTCATCAAAGTCCCAGTTGAAATATCTGCCGGAAGGGAAATATTTTTCTAGGACAAACCGGGCCAGGGTTGTTTTACCAACCTGGCGAGGGCCCCCGATGAAAACCATCTTTTTTTTGAGATCATTGAGTATATGGGGCAGGATGTATCGCATATGGTCTATTTTAGACCGAAAGCCATTTTAGTCAAGATCATTTTTACCTTTACTCCAGAACAGCCAATGCCACCAACTCAATCTGCGCGACCTTATTTAGTCAATATGGGTTGATGGTTACTCGTTATTTTTTTCGAAATAACGGTTTTAAGTGATCAAGTTTCAGGTAAAACAATCATGAAGACTTCTGGTTTTAACTGGAGCACAATTATACGTTACAGAGTATCAAGCCCCGGGTCTTAAATCGATCATTAATTTCTGTCCTTAGACTTCTCTAGTGATTTTATGAGGCCATGAATCATGGACGAAATACTTTTAAGATTCTCGACCAACTGTTTCTGAATAACTACTTCTCCCAATCCTAAATCTCCAAATCCCCGGGTTCGAATAGCTCGATGTTTCTAACTCGTCTAAAAGCCTTGTCAGCAGAAGCTACAGCGTGGATGCCTTCCGTCTTCATGCAGGAGAGGACAAGCGAGTCATTTACCATTAATCCATATTCCAACCTGAGTGGATGGCTCAATGAGATCATTTCCCATGTCAAAGGCACAACCGAGACGCCCATGTCCGGGATTTTCTGCACCTGAATAAAATATTCCGTGAGATTTTTTATGATTTGTGGCTTCTTGGTGAGTTTCTTGACCAGGTTTGGAGGCCGCACGAGTTTCTTACTCACGGCTTCAAGCATCATCAATCTGTGGGTCACCTCCGCTATTACGCTTGTGCTTGTATAGCCCGCCAACTCTTCGTGTTCGCATCTGTACAGGAGCTCTGTGCACTCATCGCTGGCACCCGTGAAGTGGTAAATGAAAATATTCGAGTCAATAAACAGCCTTGTGCCGCTACGGATTTCACTCAAGCTCATAGACGCTCTTTTCTTCCATAACCGCTTTGAGATCGGAAAGCGAGACTTTCAAGGCGCCTTTAGTAGAACGGGAGAGGTTGCGTTTCTGACTTCTCTCGGCATCTTCTTCCCTTTCAAGATACATCCTGAGCGCTTTCTCCATCACATTGCTGAACGTCTGTCCCCGCGCGGCAGCTAGCTGCTTGACCCTTACGAACAACTCTTCATCTATGACAGTTCCTATTTTTTTCTTCATCTCTCGAACACCCGTCAAATAAATCATACCCTATGCCCACTGAGTCGTCAAGAAATCTGGGCTGTTATCTAGACATATAAATCTCGCAATTTAAGTTTTAAGTGATTAAGGTTTTAGGTGGCAAATAGTGAAGAAATTTCAGTCCTCGTGGAGCGCTGTACCATAACCCTTGATTCCAAGGCTCAACACACCAACCAATAGCCAATAACTAATAACGTATAACCAATAACTACTCACCCAATCCACTAATCCGCCACTCTCTCAATCAATACTTCCTTGGATCTTTGAAATAGGTGCGGTATATTCCCCTGTCTCTTGTGAGAATCAGGTCACAATTGCTCAGTGCGAAACCCCCAATATAAAAATCAGAAAGGACATGCTGCTTAAACGGTAAAACATGGCCACATTCCGGGCATTTTACCTTCTTTTTTTTCTTCAGATATGACATCCAGCGCCTGGCTGCAATCTCAACAGAAGACACATCGAGTTCTTGAATAGTGATCCTGTGATCCTCAAAAAACTCGGTTAGAAGTCTCGCATCACCTCCGAATAGAGGCATCAGTTCTGCATATACCACCACGGGTGCGAACAGTTTTTCTCCCTCGGAAAGGGCGTTATAAAACCTCGCCTGGTATTCCGGGTACTCATCTTTGAGCACATCAAGAAGCACACTTGTATCCACACATATTTTCACTGTATGCTTCCGCGTATGTTTTCAAGATACTGGTCCGAGCTGATCTTGTCTCTGAACCTGCCTCTCCATTTTCTTTTTATTCCTTCCAGACTGTTCACATGAAGGAAGTACATGTTGCCCTCTTTTTTTATGTCCACCGACATGCCAGGCACGATGCCCAGCTCTTTTCGGACCTTTGGAGGAATGGTAATTTGATACTTTGCCGTTGCCTTTCCCATTTTTTCCCTTTCGAGGCGTATACCTTTTTTTAATTAAAGTATACCCATCCCTGAATCCAGCGTTAATTAGCGATTTCGTTATTCGTTACTAGTACATCGTTCCTAAAATAATATTGCAATATGTTACTGCTCATGGTATAATTGGCAAAAACGAAAGGAGCCAATTATGCCATTTGAAAGAAAGCGTCCTTTGTTGG
>JALXAI010000066.1 GCA_026992215.1 Desulfobacterales bacterium
TTCACGCCTGGCTTTTTCGCATTTTCTGATCTCGTGGAAAATGTATGCCAGTTGAAGCCTGCATACCAGGGTGGGGAAAACGTACCCAGTTTCTTCCGCAATTTTCAATGCTGTCTCGGCATGTGCCCTGGCGTGGTTTATATCACCGGTGTGCAGGTTATAGAGGGCTTTCAAGTGATGGTAGAAGGCAAAAATGTGGTAATGGGATATATCAAGAGTTGACTGGAGCCTTTTCAGCAACGATTTAGCGGAATCAAGGTTTCCGAAGATCAGTGATATGAATATGCCGGGCATCAAGAAAAGGTGTTCCCACATCTTCAGGCCTGTTTCTTTAACCATCGCAAGGGCGGCTGTTGTTTCCTCGTGCGCGGTTTCGATTCCTTTCATGCTGCATATCTTTGTTGAGAGATCCAGCCATTTTCGGTGAATTAGCAAGGCAGGGGGCAGCACCAGGGATTTCAAAAATTTCTGCGTTTCCCCGTGCAATACGTCCACCTTCGCGAAGTCTCCTGTCCAGGCACAGTACGTCATGGCCCAGGAAATGACTTGCAGGTACAGGCTTATATCCCTGCTGTTTCTTGCAAGGAGAAGGGCTTTTTCGAGCAGCTTAGAGATTTCCGGCTGATTCGGCCTTCGTATTATCAGGGCTGCCGCCCTGCTTAAAGAAACCCTGGCTTCTATGTCAGGTGAAGGGTATTGAGGAAGCTTCGGAATTTCCCTGTCAAGCCAGTCAAGCCATGGATCAAGTTCGGTGAAGTCGTTCCATTCCAGGATAATACTTTCGATAATGGCAGACCATGAACTGTATGTTCCCGGTGTGTCATTGCGATGCCTGAATAAGTCTAAGGCTCTTTCAAGGAAAGGTCTTGCGTCGTGGGGCGCTGAGTGGAGCTTGCATATTCCCATCCAGAAAAGTAGCCAGGGTTCGGAGTCGAACAGCTGTTCCGGCATGAGCCTGAGCCATCTCTGCAGCTTCACATGCTTACCGTGCTTAATAAAATCGCCGGCATGCTTTATGACCAGGGGGACTGCATCTCTGTGAGCATCTGCTTCAAACAGAAGATCTATCGCCTCTTCCGGTTGCCCGGCTTCCAGAAGGAGCATGGCTGAACGTTTCTTCAACCGCCGGAGCCCTTCTTTGTCAAGCCTTTTTTCGGCTTCCGATTTTAAGAATTCGCGAAGCAGGGGATGGTAGACGTACCATCGTGGCGATTCAGGAGGTGCATGGATAAACAGGTTGTAATCTCGCAAAAACAAGAGCGTGCATTCCGTGTCCTTTCTCCCCTCCAGAGCCTTGGCCATGTCAACAGTCATCTTAGGCAGGAAGGCAGTCCTGATCATAAATTCTCTTGATACATCATCCATCCGGTTAAAGTATTCCGTGTGGAAGTATTTAAGTACCGTGTCCGGAAAAAGTTCGTCGAAATTCCGGGTCTCGTGCGTGGTTTTTGCCATGCTGTTTGCCATAAGCACCAGCCCGGCAGCCCAGCCCCTGGTTTTTTCGTACACCGTGTTCATTAAGTCTGGGGGCAATGGCGCTCCTGTTTCCATCCTGATTAGTTCCCCGGATTCTTCAATGTTCATGAAGAGCTGCTTCGAACCGATGACTCTCATCTGCTTGTTCGCAAGCATACCGGCAAAAACATGGGGAGGGGCTGATCTGCTGATCACGATGACGTGAATGTCAGGCGAAATACCTGATAGTCCGTACCTGAATACTTCGTGAAAGCGAGATTCTTGACCCAGTTCGTGGTAGTTATCAAAGACAAGGTAAAAGGGGGAAGACACTCTGGTGCACAGGTCTTCGAAAAATTGCCTGGAAAATATATTGATGCGCGGGAGATTTTCGGGAGTGAGGGTTGGCGGAGATTTTCCCTCAGCGGGGAATGCCTTTCTGACCGCGATTCCCAGGTAATGGAAAAACGTGGCCAGATCGCCGTCGCCTTCGTCCAGCTGATACCATATGCACGGAATATTGTACTTTTCAAGATAGCTGGCAACCAGGGTGGTTTTGCCTGAACCTGCCATGGCCGAGATCCAGGTGACAGTGTAATGTTTCTTTTGCTCCAGCAGATCAAACAGGTGTTTTCTTGGCACCACCGAGGGTAATTCCGGTGGACAGATTTTGCTTATCGGTAGCTGATTTCCCCCCATGATGGATCCCGAATCCAGGCAGTTTAAAAGCCTGGAGCAAGTATTTCTGAATTTTTCGAGGCGTGGGAAAAATTCTTAAAAAGGCAAAAATTCCTTAAATGTGTAACCAATATGTAACCTATCGTGTGAAAAAATGCAAATGGTAAAGAAATTAACCGGCTCATGGTACCTCTGTCATGCTGCACCGAGTGTTCTTTATTTTAAGAAATTTTTCTGCCCGACTTCTGTCACTCTACCGGGATTCCTCTTCCTATGGCAACTGTTCACTGTAAAAACCGGGATTTTAGCCATATGGCAGTGACATCAGATAGACCTTGAGTGAGCC
>JALXAI010000067.1 GCA_026992215.1 Desulfobacterales bacterium
GGATAATCTCCCATGTGCTCCGGCTGGACCGGGCATTTTTTCTGAAAAAGACCACCGGCGACGTAATGGCACTGATGACGAATGACCTGATGTCAGTTCAGCTGGCATGCGGCATGGGTCTGGTCGCCTTTGCCGACGCCATTATCATGACCACGGCGGCAATCAGTTTTATGGTTTACATAAATCTGAAGCTTACATTGATTGCCATCCTGCCAATGCCTGTTCTCGCCATTACCACCAAGGTTCTGACAGCGAAACTGCACTTCAGGTTCAAAAAAGTACAGGAAACTTTCTCGAAGCTCACGGAGTTTGCCAGAAGTTCGATTTCCACCATCAGGCTTATCAAGGCATACAACCAGGAAGCTTTTCAGAGCGCCAGATTTGGCTCCCTGGGCAGAGAATACATTCGTGACAACTTGAAGCTCGCCACCATACACGGGCTTCTCTTCCCGCTTTCCATATTTACGGCAAACCTGAGTATGCTGCTCGTTATATATTTCGGTGGAAAACTGGCCATCAGGGGAACAATTACCACTGGAGACTTTGTAGCATTTATCAGTTATCTTTTCATGCTGTCGTGGCCAATGATGGCCATCGGGTGGGTTACCAACCTTTTTCAGAGGGGCATAACGTCTCTTGACAGAATAAAAGCCCTGCTCGCCGAGCGTTCTTCAATAACCGTGCTCAAACCCATCCGGAATCCGGGCAGAATTCGGAGACGGATCAAGATCGAGAACCTGCGGTTTTCCTACCCGCACAGCAGCAGGGAGGTACTAAAGGGTATAAACCTGGAAATCAGGGGAGGTGTTCTGGGAATAGTGGGAAAAACGGGCAGCGGGAAAACGACCCTGTGCAACTTAATTGCAAGGATATACCCGGTAAAACCCGGTTCACTTTTCCTGGACGGAGTGGATATTAACAACATACCTGTTGAAGATGTGCGGAAAGCCATTGCCTACGTACCTCAGGAAGCGGTAATTTTTTCAGATACCATCGCTGCAAATATTGCCATCGGGAAACCCGGCGCTACAATGCATGAAATTCAAAGGGCCGCGAAGAATGCCGCAATTCACGATGAAATATTAAAAATGCCGAACCAATACGAAACACGGGTCGGGGAGAAAGGAGTACGTTTATCCGGAGGGCAGAAACAACGGCTTGCCATGGCCAGGGCATTTTTGGCCGACACACCGATCCTGATTATTGATGATGCCCTTTCTGCCGTGGACATGGAAACCGAGCAAGAAATCATAAGGGCAATTACGAAACATCTTGCGGGCAAAACGTGCATAATCGTCTCTCACCGGATCGCTCCCCTTGTTCTTGCCAGTGAAATAGCAGTGATGGATGACGGCAAAATCGTGGCAAGGGGTGACCATGAAACCCTTATGAAAAAAAGCCTTTTTTATGCGACCGTTTACAGGAACCAGGCGGAACTGAAATGTGTTGAGAAAGGAATATAACCGGTGCGCTACGGTTACGGCTATTTCGAAGAAGATCAACTCGGGAAAATCGGTGACTTAAAGATCTGGAAAAGGATCATAAGCTTTGTAAGACCGGTATGGAACAGGGTCGCACTCGCAATACTCCTGTCACTGATCATAACCGCCTCGGAGCTCACCCTTCCGTACCTGGTCAAAATGGCCATAGATAGGTACATTATAAAGACAACCGCGGCTCCACTTTTCAGGATTCATGGCCTTATGAACCTCGCCATTTTTTTCTTTGCCATCATAGCCGTGGCGTTCGTCGCAAACTTTCTCCAGGTCTGGATACTCGAATACGCCGGTCAGAATATCATGCACGACATGAGGCAGCGGCTTTTTGAGCACCTGCTTCACCTCGATGTTCCCTTTTTCGACAGGAACCCCGTGGGAAAGCTCGTAACCCGCCTTACAAACGACGTTCAAAACATGCACGAAATGTTCACTTCCGTTATTATCACGGTGTTCAACGACCTCGTCATCCTTGCCGGCATCGTTTCCATCCTTTTTTACATGAACACAAAACTGGCCTTCATACTCGCATTAAACCTGCCGCTTATACTCCTGCTTACGAGGTTCTTCAGCAGTTACGCCCGGGATGCCTTCAGGCAAATACGTACCAGTCTCGCTAGGATAAATTCCTTTGTCCAGGAGGCCCTTTCGGGGATAGTGATCATACAGGGATTTCTCAGGGAAAACGACACGTTGAAAAGATTCGCCGACCTTAACTATAAAAACTATTTGAAGAATATGTACCAGATCAAGATCTTTGCCGTATTTGTACCTCTTATCGAAGTTCTCGGTTCAGTTTCCATCGCGATCATAATCTGGTACGGTGGAAGAGAAGTACTTGGCAGCAGGGTCACTATTGGTGTCCTGGCGGCATTCATTTCCTACATGAGGCTCTTTTTCCGACCCATTCGGGAACTCTCGCAGAAGTATTCGATAATCCAGTCCGCCCTGGCATCCGCCGAAAGAATTTTTGAACTTCTGG
>JALXAI010000068.1 GCA_026992215.1 Desulfobacterales bacterium
CGTCTCTGTTACGTTGCCAGGGAGATTAAATCATCAATGAAATCCTCAACCCTATTGCATCCCCGCCGACCAACAATGATCGCCACGGCCGGCACCCCTACCACTGCTGCCGCCATTTACCTGCGCATGGATCGCTACGACCCCGACAGGATAACGGGAACCGTTCTTAAAATAGAGTGGCTGGAAGAACTCGCCGATAGGCTGGCAAATACTCCTGTTAAGGAACGAGAAAACATTACCGGTCTCGAAAAAGGGCGTGAAGACATCATCCTTTCCGGAATTTTAATACTTGTGGAGCTCATGGCCTTACTCGGATTTTCACAGGTTACGGTCTGTGACTCGGGACTCCTTGAGGGACTGATTTGGGACTTGATAGATAATAATCCTCTTGTTAAATGGTAAAATATCTGAAGACATGAAACGCTATTATGTAATAAAATCCACAAATCAGCCAAACATGCCCATTTCAGAAAGTGTTTTTATCCTAGTTGGCATCTAATTATATTCTAAAATTTTATTGACAACTCTTAAATCTTTATTTATTTTTTCTAGTACTTTTGTGAAAAATGTCAGTTGCTGTAGACCGTGGTAAGAGCAGTTGTGAATGCCTCGATTGGAGAGAGAAGGCAAGGTCGGAAGTGGTTTCACGTTGCAAGGTGAATCACCGTATTTTGCCTCCCTGCTACTGGATAAAAACTTCACCGGCGTCAGTGACGCCAAGTCATGCACCAGCAGACCTATGGTCTGATCGTAAACAACTATTTTAAGGCAGTCGAAGATTTTAAAAGGAAATCTTCGAGCGCGTGTATTTACGATTGCAACGGCGGAATATTACGACCTTGGCAAGCGGAAGAAATTCAGTTGCTGGATATATAGAGAGATAAAAATTTGGTGGGAAAGGAGGTTTGATAACAAGGAGTTAGAAAACGGAGAATCACGAACCAGTAGTCTACATTGAAGGAGGTGCATACCTTGAGCTATCAACCAACGAAAACAAAATACAGTGGAACAATCAAAGAAGTAAAACTTGGCGTGGGCGACAAGGCGGTTACCGTGGGTGGTAAAACCTGCTACTCATTTTACCTTTTCGAAGGAGAAATGCCCAATCCCCCCAGAATAGCGGGTGAAGTATGGGATATGGACCCGAGTGAAGAGTGGTCACCGGCAGATTGCGAGCCTTTCAAAGACGTACTTGGGGACTCGGCGGCGTGGGCCAAGAAGTGGGTCGACGAGCATGGTGCCGAGCTGATTGCACTGGAATGCAAAAGCTCGGATCCCAACGGTGCCAACAGGCCTGCCGACGAAGTTGCCGAAGTTGTCAAGAAAGTAGCAGATGCCATCGACGTTCCCCTGATTGTCTGGGGTACCGCAAATCATGACAAGGATGTTGAGGTTTTAAGAAAAGTTGCCGAGCTTTGCCAGGGCAAAAGGGTTGTCCTCGGACCTACAGAAGAAGGGGACTACAAGCAGATTGGAGCTGCGGCTCTCGGTTATCAGCACGTGGTCGGAGCATCAACACCTATCGACGTTAACCTGGCCAAGCAGTTGAATATCCTCCTGGAAAATCTTGGTGTTCAAATGGAAAACATAATCATGGACCCCACAACCGGTGGTCTTGGCTATGGTCTGGAGTATACATATTCGGTTATGGAAAGAATGAACATGGCCGCCCTGGTTCAGGAGGATGACAAGTTACAGCTCCCAATTTTCTGCAACATGGCTCACGAAGTCTGGAAAACCAAGGAAGCAAAAATCAGCGAAGAGGAAGCTCCCCAGCTGGGCAATCAAAAGAAGAGGGGTATATTAATGGAAGCCGTAACCGCAGTGGATCTTCTGATCGCGGGAGCAGATATCGTTGTCATTCGACACCCCGAAACAGCTTCTTTGGTAAAGAAATTCATCGAAGACATGCTGTCCAAGAGCTAGTGTGACGGAAATATGTACCTGATTCTAGCGGAAGATTTACAAAACCTTAATCCAAGAAGGATTAGATCAAAGAGGTGATTTATGCCAAAGGAAGACAAGAAAAAGAAAAAAATAAACTATGCTGATCTGTCCATCTGCTCATCCACGGTGCAGATGCTGCAAAAACTGGCAGAAGATGGGTACCAGAGCGCCTTTGACAGGGCTCTGGAACTAAAACCGTGCCCCATTGGCATGGAATCGGCCTGCTGTAAACACTGTTCCATGGGGCCCTGCAGGCTTAACCCAAGAGACCCCTACTCGAAGGTTGGAGTCTGTGGTGCGACCATTGATACCATCGCCGCACGCAACTTTGCTCGCATGGTCGCAAGCGGTGCCGCCGCACATACTGACCACGGAATGTCAATGCTTGATGTGTTCAGGGGTGTGGTAAACGGAGAAATAAAAGAATATCAAATAAAAGACGTGGACAAGCTCATCAGCGTCGCCGAATCGGTGGGCATTGAGACAAAAGACCGCGAAATCAAAGAAATTGCCAAAGACCTGTA
>JALXAI010000069.1 GCA_026992215.1 Desulfobacterales bacterium
GGCTTCCCGAGGACTATACAGAATTCCCCGAGCACACCAGGGTACCCACACGCATGGGCAACTGGATGGGGTGGTATTGCGGCGGTGCCATGGCAGCATTTTCAATAATGAGTGCCTTGCTTTACCGCGACTTGACAGGGGAAGGCCAGTTTATAGATATTAGCCCCGCGGAGGCTCTCATGTCTCTGAATAATTACGCATTTCACCTCTATCATCTCACCGGGCAGGTGATTAATCGCGTGGCAAACTTTGAACCCGCAGCCTATGCGTACAACTACGTACAGGCCAAGGACGGACTGATCTTTCTGGCCGGATACGCGGATCCAAACTGGGAAGCGCTTTGCAGCATCATTGACAGGAAAGACCTGGTGGAGAAGTATCCCACTCTCAAGGACAGAACTAATCCCCGGAATTTCATCCCCATGACCACTGAAATCGAAAAGTTCACCAAGCAAAAAACCCGGGAAGAAATCCTGAAAACCTGGCTGGAATACAAGGGGCCGGGGGTAACGGTGGCAGGTGAAGTTCTGAAGCCTGACGAAACCATGAAAATCGATCACTGGTACGAGCGTTGCAGCCTGGTTAAAATAAAAGATCGGGATTACGGGGAGCTTACCATGCAGGGCCTTCCTGCCAAGATGAGCGAGTCTCCTCCCAGCCTGAAATGGGTGTGCAGGCCAGTGGGTGCAGATAACGAGTTCATATACAACAAGTACCTTGGATTTGATTCAGAAGTAATCAAGAAATTAAAGGAAGAAAGTGTGATCTAAAATGTAATTAGGGACGGGGTAAAACCTCCGTCCCTGAAACTGCCAGACCGTTCGTTACACCCGATAGCCGCTTTTCTACTCATCGAAGCACTCCAACAAAACGCCCCGAAGCGACCAACTCGTCTATCTTTTTAAGCTTGCTTGCCAGTTCCTTCTCATCCCTAAATCCGACTTCCAGGCTCCATCTGTCTCCTTCAAAATATGGCGGAGGTTTAACCATCACGCCGGGAGGCAGCCGAAGTTCATCCACCGATTGTTTGAATTGCGCTTCGCGCTTGGAAAGCAGCGGATACCTTCTTTTCCTGAGGTAAACGCGCAAAAGATTGGTTTTTTGCCTCCTGTTCAACCCGGGATTATCCATAATCTGCCGTGCTTCAGAATCAGCCAGGATTTCATGAACCGGCAGCTTTTCTCTCAGCGCTATTTCCCTGCATAGAACAACTACGTCTTTCTGGATGCTTGCACTGCACCCCAGGGATAAAAGCAGTTCCGCAAGTGCAAGCCTTTCAGTTGCTTCTACCTTGCAAAGCTCCAGGGCTGCCTGAACGCTTATCCTGTTTTCAGCAAGGTAATTCAATAACGGTCTTTCGAGCCCCGAAAGCATTAAATACTGATCAAAAACCTTTCCGGAAGGCTCAAGGCCAACCAGGGGCATCACCTGCTTAATCGTGTTTTCCCTGCCGGCAATATTTGCAGCCTTTGAAACAACCAGAGCCTGTTCAGCGGCATTCAGTGCGCGCTTGCCTATTCGTTCGTTTAAGGCCAGCATAAGGAGGTCTGCCATTGACACGTTCTGCGTTATGACAGCAGCGACCAACTTTGTTATTTTCAGTTCTCTTGCAACATGAAGCCTCCCAAATCCGCTCACAATGACCAGTTTCCCCCCATCGCCCGAAACGTACAGAATCGGCGGGCACAGGATGCCGTAAC
This sequence comes from Desulfobacterales bacterium, assembly GCA_026992215.1. Lineage (GTDB taxonomy): Bacteria > Desulfobacterota > Syntrophobacteria > B119-G9 > B119-G9 > B119-G9. Next base: position 1,701 of record JALXAI010000069.1, read on the forward strand.
CCTTTATGGATTCTCGAAGCTGTTCCGGTGGGCTCCCAACCGCAAACTTGAAGCACTCGTTGGAAAAATCGATATCCGCAAGAGAAATTTCTTCAAAGTTTCTTTTAATCTTCATCCAGAGTTTTTCCCGTCAGCCTTTTGTATGCCTCCATGTACTTTGATCTCGTGTTCCTTACGACCTCTTCAGGCAGTTCGGGCGGTGCCTGGTCAGTACTCCAGCCAATTTCTATCAAGTAGTCCCGCAAATACTGCTTATCAAAGCTCCTGGGTGTCCTGCCGGGAGCATACTCGTCAGCAGGCCAGAAGCGGGAGGAATCAGGAGTCAGTACTTCATCAATCAGGAGCAGTTCGTCGTCACAAATCCCGAACTCAAACTTGGTATCCGCAATGATTATCCCTTTATCAAGCGCCTCTTTAGCTCCTTCTTCGTAGATAAAAATACTCAACTCCCTCACCTTCTCGGCAATGTCCCTGCCAACCAGGTCTACCATTTTCCCGAAACTTATGTTCTCGTCATGCTTTCCTTTTTCCGCTTTCGTGGACGGTGTGAAAATGGGTTCGTCCAGCTTCTGTGCTTCCAGCAATCCCTCTTTCAACCTGATCCCGCAAACCGTTCCCGAGTTTTTGTATTCTTTCCAGCCGGATCCGACCAGATACCCCCGTACAATACACTCTACCGGCAGCGGCCTGGCCTTTTTTACCAGCATGCTCCTTCCCCGTAGCTGTGCCTCGTACTGATGACAGACATCAGGGTATTCGGCCACGG
>JALXAI010000070.1 GCA_026992215.1 Desulfobacterales bacterium
TTCATACATGTATTTGCGTGTGGCAAAGTAATGGAAGAGAAAGAGTGCGAGGGAAAATACAGGTAAAGAGAGATGGAAGCAGGGTTTTACGGGGATTTTTCTATGCTCTTTGTTACTCTTAGGGTGTCATGCAGGCTCCGGAGGGCTGATAAAAACCACCGGAGATGTAACGAGCCTGCCCGGTTTCAGAACCCATCAAAGTTTACACGGAAGGTAAGAGGCAGTGTCAGAAACATCCCCTGCCCTCAGAACATGGATTTGAGCTGATAATTGTATTTTTGCCTTATTTTGTTCAACCAACCTATCACGAGCGGCTCCCTGTAGTCGGGGTATGTCCAGGGCAAAGTAGTGTAAGTTCCTTTTTTGAAAACGAGGGTAAGATCGGCAAAAATACCTTTCCGGAGGTATATTCGGTGAGAGTAATTTTTCCCCGTGGAAAGAACAAATCTTTCCAGGGTTAGAAGACCAGGATCTATGTTAAGCCTTCTGCTTCCATCTTCTTTGAATTCATCTTCTATTTCCATGGCAAGGAGTTTCAAAGATACCAGTTCGTCCTGTTTCCTCAATTTTTCGTATGCCACAAAACGCTTAATAAGACCCTTTCCCATTTCCGGTTCATAATACTTACTATATTTAAATTCTAAATTTTCGCTTACAAAATCGATTTCCCCGAATTCGCGCTCCATCACTCCAAAAAACTCTTTCTGCCTCAACAGGGGACTGAAAAGGATGGCCGTTATAAGCTTGGCCGGCAGTGGCTCTTTAAGTTCGCTCATATTTCCCTACACGTAATTGTACTGATTTATAAAACCGTTTATCTCAGAAGCATTCCTGGCGTGTGCCCGAACCGCTCGTCTCAGTTCTTTGGAGGAAACGGCGGCAGTGCCGACTTCCCCTACGACAATTCCCGCGGCAACGTTTGCAAGAAATGCAGCCTGTAACAGGTTGAGTTCCGCGGCCAGACCAAGACCCAGAACCCCAATAACAGTATCTCCCGCACCCGTAACGTCGTAAACCTCCCTGGCTATGGCAGGTATATCGGTAACCGTTCCATTTTTCTCGAAGATACTCATTCCCTTTTCACCCCGCGTGATAATAACTGCTTCGCAATTGAGCATTTCCATGAGGGAATTACCGGCCCGGCAAAGAGATTCGTTATCGCTGACCCTGATACCTGTCATATTTTCGGCTTCCTTGTGATTGGGGGTAATGTAGGTTGCCCCCCTGTAGAGCTCCACGTTCCTTATTTTCGGATCTACCAACAGGGGCTTTTCAAGATCTTTTGATATTTCTCTCAAAAATTCCATTAACTCTTCGCTGATCACACCCTTCCCGTAATCCGATATGATAATAATGTCTGCACCGTCCAATCCGTCTTTGATCCTGGCCTTTAACTTCTTTAATCCGCCACTGGACAAGGGATTTCGGTTTTCCCTGTCGAACCTCACCACCTGTTGATTGTTTGCTATCACCCGCGTTTTGATGGTAGTTCTCCGGTTCCTGTCCCTGATTATGCCATCCGTGGGGCAGTTCCTGTCCTCAAGCAGCTTAAGAACCTTCTCTCCGGCATCGTCCATCCCTATTACTCCGTAGAGCAACGTTTGGCCCTCAAGGGAAATTACATTGTTAAGGACATTTGCCGCCCCTCCCAACAATAGCGTCTCCTCTTCCACTTCCACGACAGGTACGGGAGCTTCTGGTGAAATTCGCTCAACGTTGCCGTAAACAAACTCGTCCAGTATGATATCACCGACAATCATGACCTTGCAGTCTTTGAACACTTCAAAGCTTTTGAGCATCGCATCGAAGTCTCGAGATACAGGAAATTCTCCGCCCATTCTTTTTTTCCTTTCAAGTCTGTTGAGGCCGGCTGTTTTTACAATTTAGATAAACTGAAATGTTTTGACAAGCTTTACTAGCAGTTGGCGTGGTAAAGATGAAGTTCCCTGATATACCGATTCCAGAATTGAGATACCCGTTCGTCCGGCTCAATCCTGCAACCTATAAATGTTTCACCCTTTTTCCTTTCCCTGCGCACCGGGATTACGCGAGCAGACATACGATTAACATCACCGGTGTGGACGGAGTGTATATCAAACTCGATTCTTTCGGGCTCATCGGTTTCAAAATTTCTTGAACCCATTTTAAAAAGAAGACCGTTTCTGCTCAGGTTCAGAACATGTGCTTTTACCTGAGCGTTTCTAAACCGGCAATTTGCGCTGAGTGACACTGAAAATCTCCTGTCAGAGCGGCGTTCCTTGGCACATTCGGTTCTATCGCAAGACTGGTACCGAACGGTGCCCTGAAACATTCCGGACACATGGTGAGAATAACGCCTTGGAAGGCGGAGGGTAAAGGTTGTGCCTGACTCAGAGGAAACAAGACTGATAGATCCTCCCAGCCTTTTTACAAGCTTATGAGATACCGGAAGACCAATGCTCTTCCCGCCTCTGGATATCGG
>JALXAI010000071.1 GCA_026992215.1 Desulfobacterales bacterium
ATCAGCTTGCAGAACATGGAAGACAGGTGGACGCCCCCGGTTCCATCGTAATTTGAAATGGCGTTGGCCTGTCCCTTGGGATAATCGAATTCTCCGGTGCTGCTCGGGCATATTACGTAAGGGTAATTGAGGGTTCCGTAATAGATTCTGGGTTGATCTATCTTGAAACCATAACGTGAAGTGGGGGGTATGTCCTGTATGAACCACGTCATGAACTCGTCGCCCCCCTGGGCAGCGGGAGTCATCACAACACCGTTACCGTGAGTGTATTGGAGATGCAGGTTTACCCAGTTTTGTGCGTAGTCTGGAAGCTTGTCGGTCTGAATTTCCCTCGCCGACAGGTAAACCTGTTGGTACACGTTGCTAACCGTGTATCTTCCCACATCGATCTTTCCGAACGTGTAATAGGGGCGAATAGCCTGAAGCTGTGTATAAACCTTGTCCAGAATGTCTCTATCCCACACCGGGATATTGTGGATAATATGTTTGACGTTTGGTGTTACAGTCCAGGGGATACGCTGGGTATGGTATTGCTGTATTTTCACCCTGTTCAAATTGTACGCGGCCAGGGTCGCGTCTATGCTGGATTTTATGTACGCCTTTTCCCTTGTGATCTCGTTAGGCTTGACCAGGTATTTCTCCACCTTGCCCGGTAGATACGGGGAGTTTTTGAGCAGAGAAAGGAGAACAAAGATGGCAAGGGTGCCCGCCACGGTTTTTGTGCCTTTTTGGGTATGTATGCGGTACGCGCATGCCGCTGCCACGGCAATAAATGCAAGGAGACATGCCCAGATAAGGGGCAGGGTTACCCAGTGCTCTATGAAACCGGGGCCGGCGAAGAGGGGCATGTGGTTGGTCGAATAAACCAGCATGCTTCGCTGTATAAGGTAATCCCAGCTCTTGATTACGACAATGAAAAAAAGGAGAATGCTCAGATGAACTTTTGCCCCTTTCGGAAGATGCCTGCTTTCGCCGGTAAGGAAACGATGTTCAAGCAGGTACAGCAGCAATATGCCGGCAAATAGCACTGAGAATGCAACAAGCAGGCGGTGTTCAAGGATAACGTATATGGGCAGGGAGAAAAAATAATAGCTAATATCGGTACCGAATACCGTGTCAGGGATGCCCGCTTTGCTTCCAAATACGTAAAATAGTGCCGTTTCCCACTTTTCAAACAGGGGAAAAGCTACAATTATCGCGAGAACCAGGGAAAAGGGTGTGTAGAGCTTCATGGAACCCGTTCTGAACATTTTGACCATTTCCCTGTATGATTTCACGCTTTTTTTCTTCTGGTCTTTCTCCCGGATGGAAGAAGGAACGGCTGTGCCCAGGTACCTGGAAGCCACCCAGAAATTAAGAAAGAAGATCATGAAAAAGAGCAGGGTTGCACTCAGAAAGACCAGGTACTTGTACATTAGGCGCAGCCAGAAATACCCTTCGTAGTGAAGCGATCTGAACCAGAAAAGATCTACCACGAAGTTCTCGAAAACAAGGGCCAGTGCCAGAAGGGTTCCACACAGCAGTGCAAGTATAACTGCAATTGTTATCAGCCGACGTTTCCACTTTTTCATCTTTTCCTCCCCGCTTTTTTCCCTGGTTTTATCCACTATTTCACCGATTCTTGCCATGCAACGGGTTTTCTCCGGGGGTATTTTCAGGTCATTGCCAGGAATTTCGTCCAGGTGACTCTTCGTGCTTTGAAACCATGCTTAGAGTACCTGTGGTTCAAAAAACAATTCATGCTTCCCGCCATGGTAAACAGATTCACCACGGTTTCCCTGGAATGCTCTCGTTATACCTGACGCACGGACAAGAATTACATTCATGCCTTGCACGTGATTCTCCTTGGGGTACCTAATTCTGAAGTATATACGATTCGGATTGAAATCTCTACGAGAGAAAAAACAATAGCCCTGGTAATTTGCCGCAATGTTATCCGTCAATGCTAAAGAGCCGGAAAATCGTCCACCACTTCTTTTACCGGCAATCGTGGGGTTGCCCTGCGGTACACTGCAACATGGTCATCTGAGACGGCAACGGTGTTCCCTCTGTTAGCTCTCGAGAGACTCGATAATATCCCGGATATCTGTTTCGAGATCTTCAAATTTTCCCCTGGCCTTAATGGAACGATCATCGCATTGGGTTCTGATGTCTCTCACCTTTTTTCTAATCCGATCAATCCTGACCTTTAGTTCCGGAGTGGCATTCCAGTACGCCCTTTTCAAGTAGGTGTCGCAGATCTCGAGGTCTTCTTTTGCCCTCTCGATGTCTCCAAGAGTCAGTAGATAGCATTCGGCATAGGAAACATGTAGTCTGGCATCCACGAGGTCGGCTCTTGCATTGGTTACCTGTCTGAAATGGTGCCACCTGGCGCATATCCTGTCTGCCTCTCGCTCGGCCAGGGCCTCTACCAGTTCCAATACCGAGATAAGTTTTGATTTAACGCTCTTTGAATCGGCT
>JALXAI010000072.1 GCA_026992215.1 Desulfobacterales bacterium
TGTCCTCGTTAACGGACTTTACGTGGTGGACGAAACACAGCAAGTGGTAATTACGCAGCTGGGTAAACCTGTAGGAAAGCCAATCAAAGAGGCAGGAATCCATCTCAAGCTCCCTTTCATTCAAACCGCGCATTTTTTTGAGAAAAGAATCTTGAAGTGGGACGGGAGTCCCAATCAAATTCCGACGAAAGACAAGAAATACATCTGGGTCGATACCACCGCCAGATGGCGAATCAAGGACCCACTGCTTTTCATGGAAAGGGTTGGCACAATACAAATAGCCCAGAGCAGACTCGATGGTATTATTGACTCGGTTGTGCGTGATCACGTATCTGATAACCTGCTGGTCCAGCTTGTCAGAAGCGAAGGATGGAAGGAACAGGAGGAAACGCTCAGTACCGAACTCCTGAGCATCGAGAAAAGCGCTCCCGCGAAGCTTCCGGATGAAATGACAACAAAAAACCTTCCCGGCAGGGAAATGATCACCAGAGCCATGCTTGCAGACGCATCGAAGCTTGTTCCCAAGTACGGGATTGAACTCATAGACATCAGGATAAAGAGGATCAACTACGTGGCGTCCGTCCAGAGAAAAGTGTTTGACAGGATGATTTCCGAGCGCCAGAGAATAGCCGCTCAGTACAGGTCTGAAGGCGAAGGCGAGAAAGCCGCCATTCTGGGCAAGATGCGCAAGGAACTGGACAGGATTTCTTCCGAGGCTTACAGAAGGGCACAGGAAATCAAGGGGAAGGCCGATGCCGAGGTCACAAAGATCTACGGTGACGCCTTCGGAAAGAACCCCGCTTTTTACTCCTTTTTCAAAACCCTTGAAATTTACAGGAAGTACCCCAACAAGAATACATCCATAATAATTACCACGGATAGCGACTTTTACAGCTTTCTCAAAGGGGAAATCAAAAAGCAGAAGTGATGAAACCATGCGAGCGGTACTTCAAAGGGTAAAAGAAGCCAGAGTCGACGTAGACGGAAAAACAGTCGGGAGCATCAGGGACGGGTTGCTCGCCTTTATCGGCATAGGCAACGACGACACCGACGAGGATATCCGCTACATAGTAAACAAAACGCTCAATCTTCGCATATTTGGCGATCACAAAAGCAAGTTTAATCTGTCATTGCTCGATATCAAGGGTGAGCTGTTGATCGTGTCACAGTTTACCCTTTTTGGTGACTGCCGAAAAGGCAGGCGGCCATCCTTTTCCGGAGCAGCGCCGATTGAAGAAGCAAAAGAGATCTACGAAAAAGTGGTAAAGGAATTCAGCAAAAAAGGCGTAAGGGTTGCCACCGGGGAATTTCAGGCGATGATGGAGGTTCACAGCATAAACGACGGACCGGTTACCATCCTTCTCGACAGCAAGAAGTTGTTTTGATACCTCCGGAGAAATTTCATGGACGAAAGCAAGCTAAAAGATGAGTTCGAATACAAAGACGGGCTTCCTCCCTGCCTGATCTACGTTGACGAAGAAGGGGACTGGTATCATAAGGGAGCACCAATTGTCAGAAAAGACATTCTGGAAATATTTTACAGCAACCTGGAACTTACACCAGGCGGCCTTTATGTGATAAGATTAAAAAACGAAGAATGTTACATAGAGGTTGCTGATACGCCTTTCGTCGTTCAGCAGGTAAACGTTTCCCCGTCTTCACCAGATAGTGACAAAACCTTTCTAATCACGCTTAAAAATACCGGCGAAATCGAAAGACTCGACCTCTCCACTCTCTGGGTTGGGAAAGATAATGTTCTCTACTGCCTTGTAAAAGACGGCCGGTTTCCGGCTCGTTTCTCCCGCCCTGCTTATTATCAGCTTGCAAAATACATAGAGGAAGACACGGACGAGGAACGCTACTTTATCAGGTGCAACGGCCATAAACACTACATCAGGATGTCACCTCCCGACGCGGCAGCAGGCACCGGAAGAACCTGATTTAACGAAGTGGTAAAAGGACGTTTTAACAAGGAATCCCTCAATTTCAGTGTCAGAGATTCATCCTTAGAATACTTCCTTTTGAACATGTAGCGTTCTAGCGTGTCATATTTTTGATCTTATTCCAATTCTAATTCAATAATGCATTTATGATCCAGGTCCAGCCAACTATAGAAGCTACTCGCTTGTTGTCAGATTCCAATTCTTTTAGTGAAACCTCCAATTGATTTTCTAGCGCCCATTGACTTTCAAATACACGATTATGAAATGATTTTTCCCGTAACTCTTCCCAGAGATTCTCCATGGGATTTATTCCAGTTCTAATTCAATAATGCATTTATGATCCAGGTCCAGCCAACTATAGAAGCTACTCGCCTGTTGTCAGACTCTAGTTCTTTTAGTGAAACCTCCAATTGGTTTTCCAGCGCCCATTGACTTTCAAATACCCGATTGTGAAATGATTTTTCCCGTAACTCTTCTCAAAGATTCTCCATGGGATTTAATTCTGGAGAATATGGC
>JALXAI010000073.1 GCA_026992215.1 Desulfobacterales bacterium
ACGCCTTTACTATTCCAAGCCTTTCAGCACATCTGTACAAGGCCCACACAGCTCCCACCGAAAGTCCCTGCTCCAGTTTGATATCTTTATCGATGTCCGTTAACTGGGCCAGGTTACCCTTGCACTTAAGTGCCAGCCTTATTGCCTCAATTTCTTCCCGGGAGCAGTGAGACAGGTTGGCAATAGTTCTTTTCTTGACCTTTCCACCTTCCCTGTAGGACTCGCGGAGCAGAATCGAATTGTAGATTTTCTTTTTGTGTTTGACTTTGTTTTCTACCAGATGCATGTCTACTGTATATACCAAGTACATCATCATGTCAAGCATAAAATTTACAAATTAGTGACTACACCTAACACCCAAAAAACGGCACATTCATCATTAAATTCCATGACTTACTCAGATTTGCAGGGGTGAACTTCCGTTGAAATATTGGCCTGGCTTTCCGGATCGATTTGGATCGTTGCAGGACGCTGTGGCATTTTGCAGGTCTTTCTTTGCCTGGTACAACACCGAACATCGACACAGTGGCATCGGTATGTTAACCCCTGAGGTTGTTCACTATGGACTTGCAAGAGATGTGGTGGAATTCAGGAAAAAGGTGCTTCAGCTTGCCTTTGAGGCCCATCCCGAACGGTTTGTAAGAGGTGTACCACTGCCGCCTGCTTTACCTGAGGCGGTGTGGATCAATCCTCCTGCGGAGGCGATGCAGGACAAAAAAAAACTACAGTAATTTTTTACAGTGAGTGTCCAAAAGTTGTTGACAGGTTCCGAACCTCATTGACAGCCTTTGGGGCATGAGGCTCCCCCTCAACATCTTCTCCCTCACACCTTAAATCTCACGCCTGACTCTTACATGAGTCTTCGAACCTGGTCTTCATAAGAGTATTAATTTTCTAACTCATTACTCTCCTTCATCAGCTTTCCTACGGACCCAACAAAATCCTGAAGGTCCTTGAGATCATGGCCGGTGATGATTTCGTAAAGCTTACGGTAGTCTATTTCCCAGTAGCGATGCACCAAGAGGTTCCTAAACCTCGCCATCTCAGAGAGGCGGCTGGCCAAAGCTGGATCAAGAAGGCCTTCATCAGCAAGAAGTTTGAAACAAGCAGCATACTCTCCAGGTACCTTTTTTAGCATTTTAGCTGAAATATGCAAGCACAGATCAATTGCAGCTTCTGTTGCAACAATTAACCTGAAGCTGGCGATATCTTTCGCATCTGAGTCCCTAAGAAAACTCTCAAGGGGGATATCCTTGAAGGCCTTAAGCCTTTCAATCGATTCCTCAATATCCCTGAACTTGGCATACACTTTCTCTGGATCTAGTGTCACGATGCGATAACCTCTCTCAAGTACCGTTCCCTCAACGGCACAGAATCAAGATATTGCCTCGCCGTGGCAACCATAAATTCCTCCAACACATCGTCGGCCTTAGAGAAAAGGAGTTTCCCCCTGATTACACGGAAACGGAAAGGCAAAGGTGCACTGTTTATAACTCTTATATCTACTGGGATTGGTTCAGGAAGGGCCTCTTCGATTCGACGTGAAAAGGTTAACTCCAGGTCCGTAAGGGATGATTGGTCGGGATCCTTGATAAATATCCCCACGTCGATGTCTCGAAAAGCAATACCCTCAAGAAAAGAGCCGAAAACAAACGCGAAAAGTACGGTAGGGTCTTCTTGCAAAAGACCTTTGATAGTCTCAACTATATGCTGCCGCATACCTGTATTTGCTTTATGGAAAATAGCCATCGCAACACCTGTGAATAATGAACTTGACCAACACTGTTTAGAAAACTAATATATGTAGCTTAAAAAGAAAAGCCAAAATTATTTTGCGTCAAAACCCCTCAATCTTACTTGTCTTGCAAGGGAATCATTCATGGAGGGTATGCGCAGATTTGCTCAGTATTGGGAAGGGCTCCAAATAGCCCCTCGTGACCCTTTACGGCATTTGCCGGATTGATAATTTGTCCTGCTGTTATTTCACATAAATTTACCTGTGTCGTTGCAATACGAAACCGAGATTAGGAAGGAGGGCGCGATTAGCTGAGTGTAATCCTAAAGTGGTAAGATGTGCCTCTAGCCGGCCACAGTCACAATCCCCAGTCTTGAATACACAGCCATCTCACCGAAGTGAAGTCTCATAATCAGAAAACGTTTCGGTAGCTTTTTGCAGAAAAGTAGTGTAACATCCTTTCTGTAAAATTGAATTATTTGAAAATGCAATAGGCCTCGGCTTGTCCTTTCAGATGTATGGGGAGACCGAGATTGGGAGGGAGGGCCCTATGAACTGAGGGTAATCTCGATATGATAAAATTTGTTGCCGGCAGAGCTCATGACCACCAACTTCGAGTCCACAGTCAAGGCTGACCGAAGTGAAGTCTCGTAATCAGAAAGGTTAAGCACCTTTTTACAGAAAAATTCTTGCACTATCTCCCACGATCCGGGTGTTTTTGCCATTCAATCAAAATGGCACCATACTTGCTGTATAAAAACTAGATAGGCGGGTTGGAAAGAAACGAAAACATTTTAAAACGGCGATTGGTTAACACTTATAATTGCAGCGACAAGAATAAAAAAATTGGTTTACATTCTGGTTGAATTATGATACGTAATTCGACACACGGGTTGAGGCAGGCATTGTTGTTGATTACAAGGAAAGCAGAGATGTCCCCGCCGAAATTTACCAGCCGTTGTTGTTCTTGATTCTGGGAGGGAGGCACAACCAAGAGAAAATCTTTTTCCTGAAGAGAGGGGATAATTTTTTCCATAAAATGGGTAGTTTTTTTCTCAATCGGAATTTGTTTACATAGTGTGGTACCGGGTCAATTTTTTCTGAAAACCGAGCAAAAGCAAGGTTTTATAAAGAGCGATATCGAGGGGTACAATATTTGCATTATTTAAATCTGATTTAAACCCGTTTTTGAAGGGAGGATTGATTCTTATTTTAAATTTTTTCGAGCGATGTTGCGGGAGAATGACGGCTGTAAATCGAGCCCGCAAATACTTCCCTTCGAATCTTAGTGTTCTTTGGTGTTACAGAAACAAGATAGATTCATACCGTGGTTTTTAATGGGGGTCTCGCTGTATTTGAAGTTTTAGCATACACATCAGTGTAGGCTCCTGATACAAAAAGTGGTTAATTTTGGGTGTTCGCGCGCACACGGAATTATCATTCTTTTGCCGGGGACACAAAGCACGTTGAATAAGAGAAAAAAATTAATCGAATATAAAAGGTATTACGGTTACAAGGAGGGAGGTGGAATCGGGGGCACCGACCCAAATCTTGAATTTTTGAACCACGGAGGTATGAAATGAATAGAAAACTTGTAATAATGATTGGCCTTTTGGCTGTCTTCCTTTTAATTTCGGGGCAGGCTCCGGCGCAGGTAACAGTTTGGGGAGAGGGAGCCTGGACGAATACAGACGTTCAAATAAATATATACGCCAATATACCCGAGGCAGAAGCGCTCAGGAGTTTCGGTGTAAGGCTTATATACGATCCAAATGAGCTTACTTTTGATGAAGCAAAGAGCAGTAAAAACGAGAATGAATGGTATTTTGGAGATGGGAATAACAATGAGCCATATATGAATCCTAGCGACGTAACGCTTGAAGATGGTCATTATGCAGTTATTACCATAGGCGGAATCCTTGATACGAATGATACCACAAAAAAGGTATTCGGGGATCGCGTTCTTCTCGCGACTATATGGTTCACAAGGCCAGCCGGATCAAGTGGTCCACTTACCACCACTCCAACTCTCGATCTGGGAAAACCTGATCCGTTCAAGAATTTTGTGGTGGACACCACGACTGTTTTGGATGGTTCCATTGTGTTTAATTCCGTTGATGTTTTTGAGCGTGGTGACGCGAATGGGGATGGGAGTGTAACACCTGCTGACATGATAGCCGTCAGAAACGCTTATTATGCCGGTGCGAGTTTACCTTCCCAACCTGCGGCTGACTGCAATGCTGATTCGAATATTACACCAGCAGATATGATTTGTATCCGCAACAAATACTATAATAGCCCTTAAGCTAATTATAAGGACTGGAAAACTATATTAGGAGGCAAGAAATGAGAATAAAAACATTAGGGTTATTCGTTGTCCTAGCATTTTTGCTCCAAGGAACTATGTTTGCAATCGGCGCTCCGACCGTCTCTCTGGATAATGTCACTGTCTCTCCTGGGGATACATCGATCGCCCTTGATCTGTGGATACTAACGGATTCTTCGAACCCAGTAGATTCTGCGACTTTTACCTTTGGAAGCTTACCATCAGGATTTAACATCAGCGGCGTTACGGTCTATCCTCCGACCAACTGGGGTTCAACTGTGGCATTACCGAAGTTTGGGGCAACCGATTATGGTTATCCAGCAAATCCTATTGTCTCAGACACCAAATTTGCTACGCTTACATTTGACTTTGCGGCTGATTTCTTTCAGGTGACCAAACAAGTCAATGTAGAGTTCTCTTTTCTGGAATTATCTGACGATCAAGGCTATTCGTATCAGGCTGACCAAGTTGTTGTGCAAGGTGGAAAAGTCTCTTCTGTCCCCATCCCGGCAACCGCCCTGCTTTTCCTGTCCGGGATTTTTGGTCTGGTAGGAATCAGAAGGTTTAGGGGACGAAAGCTGGAGGGCTAGAAAGCCGGGGATTAGTCTTTTCGTTACTTGTTATTGGTTATTTGTTATTTGAAGAAATAGTAAGAAAAGTTGATTATAAGGGAACTTCAATCAAGGCAATAAAGCAGTTTAGAGGAGGGAGCCATGAGAATTAAAATGATTAAACACTTACCTAAACTTTTGATTTTATTCTTTCTGATATTAGGCTTGACTCTGTCATACAACGTTGCAACCTCGAATGCGTGTGCCCAGCCAGGTTTCGGTTATGCATGCGATAATAACCCCTTTTCTTTCTTTACCGGTTTTATGGATGATAGAAGCGATTTTGGAAGCATAGCCGCAGTTGGGACATTCTTTTTCCCGACCGATTATAGTGGCGGTGCGGGATGTCTGATAAGCTCTGCAGGTGATTCCACAAGGTGGGCGCTTTCAAGTGTCGAGGATGCGGAAATACACCTTTACGCTGAACAAACCGGTATGTTTTTCGATTGGGCGGCGGGCGCAATATATGACACTTACGCTATCTCAGGCTACGATATCTCAGATGTATACGTTTCTGTTGGTTATGAAGGCACCCTGAGTCAAAATGCCGCTCTTGTTCTTGGGCTCATGGGCGATCAGGGATTCAAAGTCACGGGAATGTTTGGACCGGACACATTTGGCGAGAGAGACACCTGGCAGGTCAAGCTATCTGATATTGTTTCTACAGATGACGGAACCTTTAAAATGGCTCTCGGTGCTGCTGTTCTTGTGATGGGTGAGGGTTCCAGCGCGGTTTTCGCAAATTTTTCTGATACCATAAACTTGACTTTCACAACTTCACAAGGAGGTTCGGTAGGTGTAACTTCCGAAGGCGGATTCACCGAGGTACCGATTCCGGGCACGGTTTTCCTTTTTGTCCCGGGCGTGATCGGGATATTTGCTTTCAGAAGAAAAAAAGCTTAGTTCTTCATTTCTGATTTCAATAGATTTCAACCGGAGCTCTTAAAAGAGCTCCGGTTTCCCAATACCTGTGCAGATCATTGACAGGATTAGAGCGGTCTTTGCAATGAGAAAATTACCTTCTCATCAGTGTGCTCGCTAATCTTGTTCATGCTTTCCCTTTTCTGTATGGTCTTCAACCAATCAGGTAAGAATAAAGAAAAACGGAGTAGGATGAAAAAAGGAAAATCATATTCAACCTTTTGAACTCCGTAATCCTAACGCAGCAATCGTAAGTAACTTCCTGCTAAAAACCACCTCAGCTTTCCTTTACATGAATCTCCCGGCAAACCCGACAAGCTTCTTAGAACTCGAACAATCGTGAAAAAAGCGGTATCCCCACCATTCTTCCCGGCAGGCAGCCATCTCACCCATACGCAAGGCTCGCGCCAGCATGACAGGGAAAAACAGGCAATCCGAGGCGCTGACACGGAATCAGAAACATAGTTTAACCTTGACTGAACTGGTCTTTTGTTCTAGCTTTCACTCACCATGAAAATGCGGCAGGTAACTCGTTTTTCCGAACAGAAGAACTGCAGGGTGAGAGGAAGATGGAAGAGAAAGCGCAAGCACAGCAGGATATCAACAGGGTAATGGAACAACGGCTGAGAAAGCTGGAGGAACTAAGAAAACTCGGAATTAATCCTTATTCAAATACTTTTAAACCAAGACATCGTATTGCGGAAATACTTGATGAGTACTCGGAAAAAAGCAACGACGAACTGGAAAAAGAAAAACCTTTCTTTAGCATTGCCGGCCGCATCATGGCACTTCGTTCCTTTGGAAAATCTGTTTTCGCCCATATACAGGACGAAAAAGGAAAAATACAGATCTATTTCCGAAAGGACATCCTGGGGAACGACTTATTCAAGCTGGTAAAGAAACTCGATATCGGGGATATCATCGGTGTTGAAGGAGAAGGGTTCCGAACGAAAACAGGGGAGTTCACCATTCTTGTCAGGAACTTCCAGCTTCTGACGAAGAGCCTGCGACCACTGCCTGAAAAGTATCACGGGCTTAAGAATGTCGAAATCCGCTACCGCCAGCGCTACGTGGACTTAATCGTAAACGAGGAAGTAAGGAGGCTCTTCATAACCAGAAGCAGGATTATCCAGTGCATAAGAAATTTTCTTGCCTCCAGGGACTTCCTGGAAGTCGAAACTCCCATGATGCAGGTAATTCCGGGAGGTGCCACCGCCAAGCCATTTAAAACCTACCATAATGCTCTTGGCATGGAACTTTTTCTGAGAATCGCACCCGAATTGTATTTGAAAAGACTGCTCGTGGGCGGATTCGAAAGAGTCTTCGAGATAAACAGGAACTTCAGAAACGAGGGTATTTCCATCCAGCATAACCCTGAGTTTACCATGCTTGAATTCTACCAGGCATATGCCACCTATGAAGATTTGATGGATTTAACCGAGGAACTGTTTCAAAGCGTCGCAAAAGAAGTGCTCGGGAAAACAGAAATCGAATACCAGGGAAACATCATCATCCTTGAATCTCCCTGGAAAAGAATCACGTTAAGTGATGCCCTGGTTGAAATCGGAAAACAGGATCCGGCAATTTTAAAAGACGAGCAGGCGGCAAGGAGGGCTGCTGAGGATCTTGACATTCAGATCGATAAATACGAGGGTCACGGCAAACTATTAACCAAAATCTTCGATCTGACCGTGGAACCCAAACTGATTCAACCGACTTTTATTACTCACTACCCGATAGAGGTGTCACCACTTTCGAGACGCAACGAAGAAGATCCTTCCGTGACGGACAGGTTTGAGCTCTTCATCGCCGGAAGAGAAATGGCAAACGCGTTTTCTGAGCTAAATGATCCTATTGACCAGAAAGAAAGGTTCCTGAAGCAGGTGGAAGCAAGGAAGGCGGGAGATGAGGAAGCGCACCTCATGGACGAGGATTTTATAAGGGCTCTCGAATATGGCATGCCTCCTGCCGCGGGAGAAGGAATAGGGATTGACAGGCTTGTTATGCTTTTTACCGATTCTCCTTCCATCAGGGAAGTTATACTTTTTCCGTTGTTACGTCCGGAGAAATGACATTAGAATGGTTCTTTTAAACCTGAAATGAGAGGCAAATTTGCGTACAATTGGGCGAATAATGTGCTGAGTTGCGAAGCGTATCGAAGTGCTTGTGCTGAGTTGCGAAGCGTATCGAAGCAGTGTGGTGGGATAAACTCCATCTCGATACGCGGCTTTGATGCTATTCGAGGTGGCGTTTTTTGATACGTGGTTTTATGAAAAGGAGTGAAAGAGAATCTAATAGTTAGCTGAGGATCAGTATCGTGCATACACGCTGCTAAATCGGGCATCCAGAGAAGCGTATCGAAGCGCCTGTGCTGAGTTGCGAAGCGTACCGAAGTGCTTGTGCTGAGTAGCGAAGCGTATCGAAGTACCTGTGCTGAGTGGCGAAGCGTACCGAAGCAGTGTGGTGGGATATACTACATCTCGATACGCGGCTCCGCCGCTACTCGATGTACCATTGTTCGATACGCGGCTGGCGCTGTTAGTTGAAGTAGCATTGTTTGATACGTGGCTTTGCTGATGCTTAAGGTGGTGTTTTTTACGGGGGGGTGATCCTGCTCTACAAAAATATCGTATTAATTTATCTGCGAGGCTTGCAATCGGTTCTAACACATAACCAAGTAAACTTATGAATTTCGAACTTTTTATCAGTCTCAAAC
>JALXAI010000074.1 GCA_026992215.1 Desulfobacterales bacterium
CTTCGTTACTTAATTGCTTTAGAAAAGATGATTATGCTGCGGAAAAAACTTACAAATTCTACTTGACATGCCATATGGCACTATCTCTGGCGGGATCGAAAATACAATGAAACGAAAACCGTCACCTGCTTCGGAGATCCGTCTCTGGCGGGACAGCTATTTTCACATAAACGAATAACTCATCTGGACATTTTGGTTGGGGCCTTGTTGTCTTTGGACTTGCGGATGCGCGTTTTATGTGGTAATGCGCGAAGGTTGAATGTGATATAGTTGATTGTACTCAGTAATGAGTAACAGGTGAAAGGTACCGGGCTCCGTGGAATCTGTATTAAATATTGCTCAACAGATTGGATACTGGGGTATTGTGTGTCTAATGTTTCTTGAAAGCTCTTTCTTCCCTTTCCCCAGTGAGGTCGTAATGATTCCTGCAGGGATACTGGCTGCCCAGGGCAAAATGAGCGTGGGGGTGGCAATACTTATGGGGATAATTGGGAGCTGGCTTGGTGCGCTTTTTAACTACTACCTTGCTCTCTGGCTCGGCAGGCCGTTTATCCAGAAGTACGGTAAATTTTTCTTTTTACCGCCTCAAAAATTCAGAAAGGTTGAATCTTTCTTTGTGAGACACGGTGAGATAAGCACGTTTACCGGTCGGCTCGTGCCGGTGGTTCGTCAGTACATATCCTTTCCGGCGGGGCTTGCACGAATGAACCTTTTGCTTTTTCTTTTGTTTACGGGCCTGGGAGCAGGGCTCTGGGTAACCGTCCTCGTGCTGCTGGGATACGAAGTCGGAAAAGGGCTGGAAGTTATCAATCCGGAAACGGTAAAGGCTATCTGGGGCAGATATTCCTTTCCCATAACGCTGCTGTTGGTTTTATTTTGCGGGCTGACCATAGTGGTATACGTGCTATGGTACCGGAAGAGATATGGCTTGAAAGAAAAAGAAGACCGCTAGGGCAGGCACCTTTTTACCTGCCCTGTTTTTTTCTGCAGGTTGTTCAAAACACGATATTATACTTCAAGAGTGTAGCTCACGGGAGCGAACTGGAATTTTTCCTTGAACTCGGATGCCAGGCGAGCAATGGGTTTTTGCCCTGTACAGTGGCTCACCGCCAGTACGTCTACTTCAAATTCCGCCTTCAGGGCTTTAATGGTTTCCGTGAGTTGCTCTTCCGCCGAGAATCCGAGGTGTGTGCCACCCAGAACAGCATGAACCTTGTTAACTCCGGTCTTTTCAGTAGCGTATTTGAGGATGTTTATCAGCCCGGCGTGGGCGCATCCCAGGATTACTATCAGTCCTTTTGAAGATTTGAGTACCAGTGAATAGTCGTCTTTGAAAGGATCAGGTACGAAGTCTCCGTTTTTCTTTATGGAAAACTTCGGGTCACCCGTTTCGAAGTCCGTCACCCTCGGTACTTCTCCCGTGACGTAAGCTCCGGGGATGACCTCGGAAAAATCGGAAGTAAATTGAAATATCGCTCCCCTGGTTGTAACATATGACTCGTTCCACGGAATGCCTATGGAAACCTGTTTTTCCACGGGGCCGATTGGCATTAATCTGAATCTTTCTAGCAAAACGTCCTGATGTGCGATAACGGGAACAGGACCATGGATCCCAAGAAATGCGAGTAATCCTCCCGTGTGATCGAAGTGCCCGTGGCTGAAAACAAGTTTATCCACCTGCTTCAGATCTTTCTTGAGCCTGTTCGCGTTGGGGACAAGGCCAAATCCCTGACCGGTGTCGAAAAGGACTGTTCCGTTGGGGCTTTCCACGAGAGCCGAAAAGCCGTGTTCACCAATCAGCCCGGGAACCGGTACCGTGTTCTCACAAAGTACTGTCACTCGCCATTCCATAGCTTACTCCTTCTCTAACAGTTAGGGGTTAAAGGGACTGACTGCAACATCATCATAACCGATTTGTTTAACATTTTCCATGATTGGTTTTCGTTCCTGCCGTCGATATGTCCTTCTTTTATCCGGAGAACTCCATGCACCCAACATCTCCAAGCAGCCCTTCGACCCTTCGACCCTTCGACCCTTCGACAAGCTCAGGGCACTGCAAGCTCAGGGCAGCGCAGCCCAGGGCAGCGCGGTTTTTATGCCGGTATGAGAAAAATGCAGGAGAGCAACGCGCAAAATTTTACGGAAAGAACTACGAATGGCGGTTTTGAGAAAAGAAAAGTGCGCTACGGCTTTAAAGGATGAAATGGTCTAAGGCAGCGAAGCCGCAACCGAAAGGTTTGGACGAGTTATTCGTTTACGTGAAAATAGCTGTCCCGCCTATAATTGTGCCATATGGCAATGAAGTTGAGTGCGTGTTAGAGTAGCACTTGAGATTTTGTAGCATTGTTCTCTATAAACCATTCATTGCCGGAGGCCTTATGATTAACAACAGTAATTATTTTAGATGGGACAGGCTAAATACAAAGAATCTTGATCAGCAATTTGTGAGA
>JALXAI010000075.1 GCA_026992215.1 Desulfobacterales bacterium
GCCCCGTCTTTTGAGTCTCCACCGGCCTCTTGTTCAGTTTTTTCAGGATCCATCTCATTGAAACCGTCAATCAACGATCTGTCAGCTTCATTCAGCGGAAAGGCAAAAAGTCCTTCTTCTTTTTCAGGGACATTTGATGTATCGGAACCCGACGGGGCATTTTGAGGCCGCACAAAATGCCCGGCGAAGATAGCATCGCCCGGTTGGAGAGTGTCCGGAAGTGCATGGATGAGGTCCTTTACCAGCGGTTTAAGTTCGTGAGACCACCTGATCGGTTCAGTTTTGTCTTCTTCGAGTGCTTCGGCCAGCCTTTCCGCCAGGTTTTCAAGAATCTGTCTTACACGTGTTTCATTCGGCAGCGAATCGAGCTGCAGAAAGTCCACAATAACGCTGGTCATTTCAGTCAGGCTTTCTTTGGGGTTGATACCCTGGTCCACGCTGGTGACCAGTTCGCATAGAGAGTCAACGTATTTCTTTATCTGCTGCTGGTATGTCTCTGAAAGTGGCTCTGAAGATCCTTGCCCGGTGGCACCTGCTGATCTCACAGGCTTGGAAGAAGCAGAGCTATTTTCCTCCTGGCCTGAAACTTTCCGGGTTCGCGTTACAAGTCCCTCTATCTCTGCGATAATATCCTCTATTTTCTCGGTCTCCTCACCGTTTTTTTCCAGGCTCGAAGTTAGCTTTCTTATCCGATCAAGGGCCTTGAACAGGACATTCATTACTTCTTTCGTTGGTGAAGTTTCCTTTTGTCGAATCAGTTCAATCAGGTTTTCCATCTTGTGAGACAGCTCGGTTATTCTCTCAAACCCCATGTACCCCGCGGCGCCCTTGATGCTGTGAGCTGCCCTGAACAAATCATTTACAAGATCAGAATTTTCCGGATCTTTTTCAAGAGCCAATCCTGAAACTTCGATGGCATTTGCGTGTTCCTCGACTTCATCGAGGAAGTCTCGTATCATTTCCCGGTCAATCATGGTCTACCCCCTAAAGCCTGACTATTTCAAAACGGCCGTGGCCTCACTCTAAGCAACGTAAAGTAATCCGGTGTTTTGCTTCAGGCCGAATCGATCAATTTCAGAATCTCAGCCGTATTTTTCTTATTTACAACTCCTCTGGCGCCAATGTTCATCATTTCCCTGTGTATGCTAGGATCGTTTAAGATTGTCAAAAAGATGATCCTGGCATCTGGATCAATTTTCAATATGTCCCTGGCAGCACTTATCCCGTCTTTCCCCTTCATGGTAACGTCCATGGTAACCACTTCGGGGTTTACCTCCTTGTATAAGGCCACGGCGTCGGCACCATTTTTCGCATTTGCAACTACCGTGTGACCCGCGCTTTCAAGAGTTTCTATAATGCGCTTTCTCATAAACTGAGAATCTTCAACAACCAGAACTTTTTTTCCCATTTTCGGTTTTCTCTTGCTTGTTGGTCATCTGGCATCAATAAAAACGATATCTTTTTTCTGTAAACTGCCTTTGCAGTCATGATTTGCACCCGGCCCGGGAAAATTCCCGGGCCAGGGGGCAATTTGATCTGCATTATGAGACCTTATCTCTACGCGCGCTTGTCCTCTGTTCTCTGGCCGCCGTTTCCTCCACCGTTTCCGACCTTGAACTGGCCGACCATTTCGATCAATCTCGCGGTGGAATCTGCAAGTTCGAGGGAGATTTCCTGGGAGCCCTTGGCGCCCTGAGCATTATTCATGGCCACGTTTGCCATTTCGTTCATTATTTTCATGAGCATTGCGCTTCTTTCAGTCTGCTTTGAAGTCATGCTGGTAATGCTCTCGGCGCTCTGCTTGACGCCTTCCATTTCTTTGGCAACCCTTTGCGTACTCGTAACCTGTTCTTCCATGGCTGCCGAGATGTTTGCGGCAAGTTCTCGAAGCTCGTCCACGGCCTTTTCCGCAGCCTCACGACGCTTTGCCTGTTCAGCCGTGAGATCCATGATGTCTTTCGCAAGGGCAGAAAGTCTTTCCATGGATTCGAGTACGCCCTGAACACTTTCGGACTGCTCCTGGGTAGCTTCGAAAATGTTGGAAATAATGCCGCGAGTGTTGTCAACGGATTCCTTGATTCTTTCAAGGGCATTCTTACTGTTGAGCGAAAGCTGGGTACCTTCTTCAACCCTCTTGTTACTTTCCTTAATCAGGGTGGCAATTTCTTTGGTTGACTCGGCTGTCCTTTCGGCCAGTTTTCTGACCTCGTCCGCAACCACGGCAAAGCCCTTGCCGTGCTCCCCGGCTCTTGCGGCCTCAATGGCAGCATTTAGGGCCAGCAGGTTGGTCTGCTCGGCAATATCTGAAATAACGTCTATGATTTCAGTAATCTGCTCGGAACTCTCGGCGATGTGTTTCATACCGACAACCATCTTATCTGCAGCGTCACTTCCTTCTACCGCAGCCTGTGATGCAGCTTCGGATAGCTTATTGGCTTCCTCAGT
>JALXAI010000076.1 GCA_026992215.1 Desulfobacterales bacterium
TACCCAAACCGCCTCCCAATTTCGGGCGTCCAAAACCGCCGGGCGGGCCGTCTATTCAACCGGTCCCCAAGCCCACGCCTAAGCCGACTCCGAAACCAACTCCAAGGCCAAGGCCCACGCCAAGAGGGAGACGGAGATAAGACACAGAACTGTACTCATTTGTTTGTAGACGGAAGCAGGAACTGGCCACATGAGCCGGTTTCTGCTTTCGATTTCAAGGGATCCCGGGCAATGCGTGTGATGCCCTGAATCCTGAACAAGTTCAGAGAGCCTAATCCAGGGCGGCCAGGAGCTTATCAACCTTCTCTGCCATGTCCTGGTTAAAAAGCCGAATCGTCGGAATCTGCCAGGTCACTACATACCGATCATCACCATTCTTGTTCTGACCGAAGTAAACAAGGGAAAATCGACCGGCCCTGAAGTCTTTTCTTATTACGTCCCTTGCTTCCCTCAGCGCCCTTCGCATGTTGTTCGGAAGGTTATCAAACTCATACGCCCTGCCGCTCTCCCCTCGCTTCTGTATAAATTCGGTGGTTAATCCGGAAGAGTGAAATGCGCCCAGCAGGTGTGCAAAACGCTGCTTTTTGAAATAAGCCAGGAGAAGTTCCGCTGCGGGAAGGGTAAAAAGCTCGGTCTTTTTCTTGCTCTCATCTTCGAAAAATGCTTTAATCACCCCTCTTCGCTCTTCCTGGGTAACCCTGATAAACAGGTGTTCGGTGGGTTGAAGTTCCCTTATGAGCTGGTGCACTTCAAAAGATTCCCCGCTTTCTTCATATTTGTCTCCTTCGTGTCTCTTTTTTTCCGACGGCGCAACAAAAACAGCTTCCTGTCCCTGTCGAAGTCCCCTGATCAGGTCAAATCCCCACGCTTTACAGCTTTTGAGCTTGACCTCCATGTCCAGCGGAATGGACTCCCACGTTTCCCTTACAAAAGTGTTAAGCACCTGCTGGTGCTTTCGTTCCAGTTTCTGTACCGATACTTTGCCTGAGTGTTTTCCCATCTACTTTTCCCCTTTTTACGAAAAATGGACCAAATTTTTTAGAAAAGCCGTTTTCTTAAACTTAAGAACTTTTTTCGATAAATCAAGCCTATTATCCGGGAGCCAGCTTATTTTTGTCATGGTTTCAGAAGACCCTAAAGATTATCCGCAAAAAGGGCTTGACAAACCCGGTGAAATAAATTAAACGGGTTGTAATTTTTAGCAAGAAGCTAAAACCTGCTTAAGACTATCGTTTGCTTAGAAACCAATAGAAAGCCACGAAGGCTTCGGAGGATTGTTGAAGAGCCTTTAGTGGCTTTTTTGTTGGAGCGCTCCCGCGGATCTTCATTATGACTGGGAGGTTTTAGCTATGAAAAAACTACTTGCTGTTATTTCGTTCTCTTTGTGCTTCGTACTCGCCCTTTTGGTTTCCCGGGCACGTGCCCATTTCCAGATGATTATTCCTTCGCAAAACATAGTAACCCAGAGCGGCCCTCGTTCAATTCAGCTCGATATTAGATTCTCGCACCCGTTTGAGGGGAAAATGATGAACATGGCCAGGCCGGAGGAATTCGGGGTTCTTTTCGGCGGAAAAAAGCAGGACCTGCTGGATAAGTTGATCCCGACCAGGATAAACGGCAAACAGGCCTGGAAGGCATCTTATACTTTTAAACGGCCGGGAGACTACATCTTTTACGTGACTCCGGAACCCTACTGGGAGCCCGCCGAAGACAAGTTTATCATTCATTACACCAAGACCGTGGTCGACGCGTACGGCCTGGAAGAAGGATGGGATGAGGAAGTTGGGTTAAAAACGGAAATTATCCCCCTGGTACGGCCCTACGGGATTTACACCGGGGAAATGTTCAGGGGGATTGTGAAGCTCGACGGAAAACCCGTTCCCTACGCGGAGATAGAAGTTGAGTGGTACAATGCACATCACCGCTACAAGGCACCATCATCCCCTTATGTTACCGCGGTGATAAAGGCAGACAAAAACGGCGTTTTTGCTTTTGCCATGCCACACGAAGGATGGTGGGGCTTTGCCGCTCTATCCGACGGCGGGAAGATACTCAAGCACAAAGGAGAACCTAAAGACGTCGAACTTGGTGCTATTTTCTGGGTTTACGTGCACGACATGCTCAAAAAGTAGAAAGGAGCCGGAAAGGTAAAATGCATATCTCCGAAGGGATCCTCAGTGCGCCGGTACTCCTTACCGGGGCAACCCTGACAGTTATCGGAACCGGTATCGGCCTGAAAAAAACAGACTACGAAAAGGTACCGGAAGTTGCCGTTTTATCCTCGGTTTTTTTCGTAGCATCCCTTATACACGTTCCGCTGGGTCCCACGAGCGTGCACCTTATTCTAAATGGGTTACTGGGCCTGCTGCTGGGATGGTCGGCTTTCCCGGCCATCCTGGTTGCGCTTTTTTTGCAAGCCATTCTATTCCAGTTCGGTGGACTTACCACCCTTGGCGTCAATACCATCAACATGGCGCTCCCCGCGGTGGCCTGTTACTTCGCTTTTGGGAAGGCCGTAACGAGTGAGAAAAACTGGGCGGTTATAGGAGGAGCATTCTGCTGCGGATTTCTGTCGGTGGGGCTTTCAGGACTTCTGGTTGCCCTGTCTCTCCTTTTTACCGGCCAGTCGTTTTTAAATGTGGCCCGTTTGATTCTGCTGGCTCACTTGCCCGTGATGATAATTGAGGGCGTTATAACCGTATTCGTTGTCAAGTTTTTAAAAAAAGTAAAACCAGAAATATTAGAGGTTGCAAATGCAGCGAACTGAGGTTTCAAGGGTAATTAAGTACATCGTTTTCCTTATGGGAATTTCGCTTCCTTTGCTGGTGAACACAAGCGCCCGGGCTCACAAGGTAACCGTTTTCGCCTACGTGGAAGGAGGAAGGGTATACACGGAATCGTACTACGCGGACGGAACCAGGTGCAGGAACTCGAACATTACAGTATATGACGAACAAGGACATGAGGTATTAACAGGTAAAACGAATGAAAAGGGAGAATTCAGCTTCACTCCTCCGTCCGACGGGCCTCTGAAAATAGTGCTTGATGCAAGCCCCGGGCACCGCGCCGAGACGGTCGTTTCAGAAAGTGAATTACGGGCAGGTGAAGCCGTGGGAAAGGAACGTTCCACAGAAACAGAAGAAACCCAAAAACATGCTACCTGCACCGTACAACCCCGGACAGGAAACATCACCTTAACAAGGAAAGAACTAAAAGAGATACTGGATGACACCCTGGACAGGAAGCTTCGCCCGGTTATGAAGCTCCTTGCGGAAAACCGTCAACACGGGGTATCCGCCAGGGACGTTTTCGCCGGGCTTGGATACATCTTTGGGATTATGGGAATAGTTATTTACATTAGAGATATAAAGAAACAGGGGGAGGAAGGTACGGATGATTAATGAAGCTCTTTCTGAAGGAACTTCTTTTCTTCACAACTTTGATCCGCGACTGAAGATCCTGGTTGCGCTCACGTATTCCGTAACAGTTGCTCTTTTAACCAGCTTCACGTTGCTCGTTGTCAGTATGGCCTTTTCCATGGTGCTGATCTTTTGGGCACGGTTACCTCTTTCGGGGGTACTGAGACGTCTCCTGATCGTAAACGGTTTTGTCTTCTTTCTCTGGCTGGTTCTCCCGTTTTCCTATGATGGCATGGAATTTTTTGCCGTCGGTCCCCTGGTTGCAACCTACCCCGGCATATACCAGGCTCTGAGAATCACCCTAAAGTCCAACGCGATTATCCTGTGCCTTATTGCACTGCTTTCCACGTCACCGACTTTCATGCTCGTGCACGCCCTCCACCACATGAAGGTACCTTCAAAACTGGTCCAGCTTTTTTTCTTTACCTACAGGTATATTCACGTTATCTATACGGAATTCACCAGGCTGAACACGGCCATGAAGATAAGGGGGTTTGCTCCCGGAACAGACCTTCATACTTACAGGACCTACGCGTACCTGGTAGGTATGCTTCTTGTGCGAAGTTATGAGCGATCAAGGAGAATTTACAGCAGCATGCTCTGCCGCGGTTTTAACGGGACGTTTCATACTCTTTATCACTTTGAAAGCAGACCCAGGGAACTGGTTTCTGCCGCAGTTATGACCACCATCGTACTTTTGATAGCTATCGGACAATGGTTGCCACCGGGGAAAATAGTTCTGTTTTGATTGAAATCAGGGATGTAAACTTTAAATATGGTGGAAGGCCTGTCCTGGACGGCCTTTCTTTTTGTTTTAGTAAAGGTGAACGCGTTGGGCTCGTAGGACCAAATGGAAGCGGGAAAACCACCTTCTTTCATGTGGTGATGGGTCTGCTGAAACCCGAAAGCGGAGAACTGAGAATTTTCGGGAAACCCCGAAACAAGGAGAAGGATTTTGTGGAAGTGCGAAGAAGGATCGGCTTCGTTTTCCAGGATCCGGATGACCAGCTTTTCAGCCCGACCGTTGCCGAGGACATAGCTTTCGGTCCGCTTAACCTCGGGGTGCCTCGAGACAGAGTCATGGAAATAGTATCTGACACGCTCACCATGCTGGGACTTGCCGGATTCGAAAACAGGATTACGCACAAGCTTTCTGGAGGTGAAAAACGCCTGGTTTCCCTTGCCACTGTCCTCGCGATGAACCCTGAAATCCTGCTGCTGGACGAACCGACCTCGGGATTGGACGAAGAGACGGTTTTCAGACTGATTACCATACTGAAAAACCTTAATACTTCATATATAATAGCCTCCCACGACAGGGAATTTTTGAAAGAAGTCACAACCAAACTCTACAGGATGGAAAGAGGCAAATTATGGACTGCTGCGGATCAAGAGGAAATTGCATCCGGTAAATTAATAAACTGAAATCACCGGAACATTCCAGAAGTTATGATGTCAGTATTAGACGAAATTGGCCAAAACTCCTGAAAATCCAGTACAAACAGTGTTTTCGGGAAACTGACGAAATACCAGAAAGGAGTTACATTACTATGGGTGTTACGTGTCACAAATCCAGAACCACGAGCGTAGTTCTCTCAATCGTTGCTGCTTTAACTTTCCTGATTGTATCAACGAGCATTGCCGGCCTGCTCCCTGATTCATCAGCACCAAAGTCCTTCGCCGATCTGGTGGCAAAAGTTCAAAACACGGTTGTCAATATCAGTACAACCCATGTGATCAAGGCAAGGCCTTTTATGCCCCCCTTCGGACCTCACTCCCCGTTCAAAGACTTTTTCGGAGATCAATTTGACGACTTTTTCGGCAAGTTCTTCGGGGAGATACCGCAGGGCAAGATCAAGACCAGGAGCCTGGGCTCAGGGGTAATTATTGATAAGAAGAAGGGCTACATTCTTACAAACAACCACGTGGTTGCCAAGGCCGACGAGATAAAGGTAAGGCTTACAAATGACAAGATTTACGACGCAAAGATAGTCGGCAGGGACCCAAAAACAGATATAGCGTTAATCCAGATCAAGAATGCCAAGGATTTGCCCCAGGAAGCCAAGCTTGGGGATTCCGATGCCATCAGGGTTGGTGACTGGGTTATAGCCATCGGTAACCCTTTTGGACTGGGACACACGGTCACCGCGGGAATAATAAGTGCCAAGGGAAGAATTATCGGAGCAGGACCGTACGATGACTTTTTACAGACCGATGCAGCCATTAACCCCGGTAACAGCGGCGGTCCCCTTTTTAACATGAAAGGTGAAGTAATCGGAATAAATACCGCCATCGTCGCCCATGGTCAGGGAATCGGATTCGCGATTCCTTCAAATATGGCAAAGGCAATAGCTCAACAGTTAATGAAAACAGGAAAAGTGGTACGGGGCTGGCTCGGAGTAATGATCCAGGAGATTACCCCGGAACTTGCAGAATCCATCGGTTACAAGGGCGACAAGGGCGCGCTCGTTGCCGACGTATTAAAAAACGGCCCGGCAAGGAAAGCAGGGTTGAAACGGGGAGACATAATAATAAAGTTCGACGGAAAAGTTATAAGCAACGCCCACACTCTTTCGAGGGTTGTTTCTTCTACGCCTCCGGGTAAGAAAGTCAAGATTGTTATCTGGAGAAACGGGAAAGAAAAAACAATTGAAGTCAGGATCGGAACCATGCCCGCTGAAGGCGGCGAAGAACTGGCTTCCACCGAGACCGACTGGGGTTTCGACGTGCAGAAATTGACCCCTGATCTCGCCGAAGAATTCGGTTGGTCAAAAAAGGAAAAAGGGCTCATTGTCACCGAGGTGAAGCCCGGGTCACCAGCATCTGCCGCAGGGCTTAAAAAGGGAGATCTGATAAAGGAAGTCAATCGTGTACCGGTAAAAAACCTGGCTCAATACAAAAGAGCTCTGAAAAAGGGTAAGAAAAACAGGCTGCTCCTACTTGTAAAGAGGAGAAAGTACACGTTTTACATGCTGTTACAGAAGGATTAATCTTCCTCACCATCCGCCCTTGGCGGATATAAATACCTCCTCCTTTCATCTCCCAAACCAGGAGCTGGCTTCCCCCCCAGGCCAGCTCCATTTCTTTTTGGAGACATTACAATGCCGTTAGAGCTACGCGGTGCTTTGTGAGAAAACGGTGGTGAAAGGGGGAAGTTTCCCTTCCATGCTGAAGACTGGATTCCCCCTGCTGCGCTACCAAACAACGTGTCCCTTGCTTCGTCGTCGCGGACAGCAGCTAATTCCGGGTTCAATCGTTTTTGACAGATACACAAAATAAGTTTAGTATAAATAACCGGTAAACTGAACATATTACCAGGTACAGGATACATAATACGCAAAGACTTCTTTCGGACTCCGACATGGCCAAGAAAAAGATCCTTGTTATCGAAGATGAAGACAGCATGGCAAAACAGATCAAGTGGGGACTGCCATCCTTTGAAATAATAACAGCCAGAAATCCCGCCGATGCGGTCAATCACCTGAAAACGTATGCGTTTAAGGTTATAACTCTTGACCTCGGACTACCACCGGATCCGGACACACCAAAGGAAGGCTTTAAAGTATTGGCGAGGATAAAAAAAATGCATCCCCACGCAAAAGTTATCGTAATTACCGGGAACACCGAGAAGGAAAATGCTTTAAGAGCTATTGCTGAAGGTGCCTTTGACTTTTGCGAAAAGCCCGTGGACTTGCAGGTGCTTAAAATTATTATCGAGCGTGCGTTCAGGGTACACGAGTTGGAGGAGCAAAACAGGAAGCTCCAGCTCAAGGTACGTTTATCAAACGGAATCGCGAAAATGCTCGGCACCTCCCAGGTGATGCAAGAACTTTTCACCACCATCAGAAAGATAAGCCCTTCCGACTATCCGGTACTGATAGAAGGCGAAAGCGGAACCGGCAAAGAAATGATTGCCAAGGCAATTCACTCCTTGAGCAACAGGAAAAAAGAACCTTTTATCATAATCAATTGCGGGGCTATTCCAGAGAACCTTCTCGAGAGCGAACTATTCGGTTATGAAAAGGGAGCATTTACGGGCGCAACTACCAGAAAAGTGGGCAAACTGGAAAGGGCGGACAGGGGTTCCGCTTTTCTTGACGAAATCGGTGAATTGCCCTTGACCCTCCAGGTAAAACTTCTGCGTTTCCTACAGGAAGGGACCATCGAAAGACTGGGCGGAAATAGACCAATACAGCTTGACGTCCGCATCATCGCAGCAACAAATGTTAATCTTAAAGAAGCCGTAAAAAAAGGCCGATTCAGGGAAGACCTTTATTTTCGCCTCAATGTTCTCCCGTTGAAAGTCCCACCATTAAGGGATCGAGGGGAAGACATTTTGCTCCTGGCAAGGCATTTCCTGGACCTGTTTTCCCTGGAATCAAAAAAAGGCAACATGAGGTTTACGCCTGCTGCCCTTAAAGCCATGCTGGAATATGCCTGGCCAGGCAACGTTCGCGAACTCGAAAACGTTATAAAACGTGCGGTGGTGATCACTGAAGGGAAACTCATCGGGCCCGAGTACCTGAGCTTCATGAAGGAAGCGAGCCTGGAGATGCTCATGTCGGGCTCCACCGGCAGCATTACCCCCGACATACCGCTGACTTTGAGACAGGCGCGAAGCATGGCCGAAAGGGAAGCCCTTAAAAGGGCTCTGATGCTCACCAAAAACAACATAAGCCAGGCCGCCAAGATTCTCGATGTCAGCCGCCCAACCATTCACGACCTGATTAAAAAACACAAAATAAGGACCTAAGGCAGCGAAGCCGCAACCAAAGGGAAAAGAAAGTAGGCGCCGAGGACGGATTATGGTGTAAAATCACCATGTATGGCTTAGTGCCTTATTTTAATATCCTCCTCGGAGCGC